>JAQCIA010000014.1 GCA_027620105.1 Verrucomicrobiota bacterium
CCGGCCGGGGATGCCGAAGCGCACTACGCCGTCTCGACGCGCATCCTGGAAACGCGTCGGTGCCGCGGCGTGGCCGTGCTGGATGAAGGCATCGCAGGCAAGCTGCAGGCGCGCTTGCGCCGGCCGGTCGTGACCATTCCCGATGAAACCGAGGAAATACTGCCCGCCCTGGAACCCGAACGTGTGCGCCGCCTGCGCGCGGCCATCAGCGGGCGCCGCGTGATCGGATTGCTGGGCGAGCTGTCGCGGCGCAAGGGCGTGGTGGCGTTTCTCAAGGCGGCCGCGGCATCGCGCGTACGCGGCTGGGTCTTCCTGCTGGCCGGCAGCATCGGCGAGTCCCAGTTGAAGACGTTCTTCCCGGAGGAACGCGCGCTGCTCGAGGCCGCCTTGAAGCAGTCGCCGGAAAACCTGTTGGTCCTGGGGGAGCGCATCGAAGATGAACGCGAATTCAACGCCGTGGTGCGCCTGTGTGACGTGCTCTTCGCCGCGTACGAAACGTTCGGCCACAGCAGCGGGATCGTCACGAAAGCCGCCGTGTTCCACAAACCCATCCTGGTCAGCCCCGGCTATTGCATGGCCGAGCGCGTGACGCGCTTTAAGATCGGCCTCGCGATCGATCCAGTAGATACCGCCGCCGTTGTGGCGGGCCTGGCCACGCTGCTCGATGCGGACGCCTTGGCCCGCCAAATCGGCAGCGCGGACTTCGCGGGCTGCCACCGGGAACATGCCCTGGCAGCCCTGCCCGCCGCCCTGGATCGCGTGGTTGCGTTGGCCGGATGAGGCGAACAGAAGCTCGGAAAGAACGCAAAGTGCCTTCCTTCGCGATCTTCTGTTCAATTTCGCTTCTGGCGCCAGTTGTGACAGATCGTTGATCGTGCCCTGATGAAAACACCGGTTGCTTTTCTGATCTATCGCCGCCCGGAGCTGACGCGGAGGGTGTTCGCGGAAATCCGCCGCGCACGGCCGGAGCGGCTGCTGGTCGTGGCAGACGGCCCGCGCGACGCGCCTGATCGCCCGCTCTGCGCCGCCGCGCGCGCCGTGATTGACGGTGTCGATTGGCCGTGCCGCGTGCAAACCGAGTTTGCTAGTGGCAATATGGGCTGCCGCCGCCGCGTCGCCACTGGGCTGGACTGGGTGTTTGCCCAGGTCGAGGAAGCCATCATTCTGGAAGATGACACGGTGCCACACCCCGACTTCTTTCCATTTTGCGAGGAACTGCTGGCGCGGTATCGGGATGACCCCCGCATTGGACACATTGGCGGGACGGACAACAATCGGGGTGCCGCCCGCGGTGCCGGCAGCTACTACTTCTCACGCTATACCTCCATCTGGGGGTGGGCCACCTGGCGGCGGGCCTGGCAGTCCTATGATGTGGATCTACACGCATGGCCGGCGCTCAAGGCTTCCGGGGGCCACCGCGCGCTGTTCGCAAGCACCGAGGAGGCTGAGCATTTCGCTGCAGTTTGGGATGAAATTCGGGCCGGCACGCTCGACACCTGGGATGCCCAGTGGTTGTTCTGCCGCCTAAAGGCAGGCTCGCTGTCGATAGCGCCCAACGGCAATCTTGTCTCCAATATTGGGTTTAGGGCGGATGCGACCCACACGCGCGATGTGAGCCACCCGTTCGCGGAGCTTCCAACACGCGGTCTTGCCTTTCCGCTGCGCCATCCCGTCCGGATAGTCCCTGACGACGTGGCCGATCGACGCCGCGTCTCAGCGGAGTTTCTGAGGCGTCCGCCACTCAGGCAACGCTTGGCGGGCACGCTCGGAAACAAGCACTGGTATGGGCAGTGGCTACGCAACTCGCCCCTGATTGGTCCCGCCTGGGCAGGCTGGCGAAACAGGCGAAAGGGATGAACAGCAGGTAACAAAGCTAACGAAGCAGCAACGCGCATTTGTCTTTGCTTCGTTTGTTCCCTTCTGTTCAAGCATTCGTGCATTCTCAGCTTCGCATCCTAATCCTGCGGTCGGACAACATCGGCGACGCCGTGATCTTTACCGGCGCGCTCCGCGCCCTGCGCGCGCACTGGCCGCAGGCGCAGATCGACCTGATGGTTACCACCCCTGTGCGTCCGCTATTTGCCCATTGTCCATACGTGGATCGCGTGTTCGCGACCCATCGGTTGCTGCCCTGGCTGGCCTGGCGCCATTTCGTGGCACGCGGGTCCTGGGCGTTCGAGCGCTTGATGCTCCATCCCTCCCTGCGCCGCTGGTGGTACCCGCGACACCAGTTGGTCATCTACCCCGTGAGCGCGCCCATTGAGTCATTCCTGCGCGCCGTGCGCTTGATGCCGGCCGCGGAGAAGTGGGGCTATGCCGGCGATCAGCTGCGGCTCTATGACCTGGAATACGAAGCCAACCGCCCCGAAAACGTGTTTACCCGCGCCTATGTCAATCCGCCCGCCGACCGCTGGCAGCACGAACAAGAGCGCACGCGCCGCTTTCTTCAGTTCTATGGAGTGGATCCCGGCGACCTGCGCCCTGAACTTTGGCTGTCGCGCCGCGATGTGGCGTTTGCCAAACACGCCTTGAGCGGCGACTCGCCGCTGGCCTTTTTTATTGGCGCGGGCAGCGTCTTGCGCCAATGGCCGGCTGCCAAATGGGCGGAGTTGGCCACACGGCAAACCGTGACGCGGGACGTGGTGCTGTTGGGCGGCAAGGCGGACCGCGCAATCGCCGCCACCCTCACCACGACACTGACGAATGCCGGTCTACGCGTGTGCAACCTCGTAGGCAAGACGAGGCTGGGCGAACTGGCGGCCTGCATCTCGCGCTGCAAAGTTGTGGTCTCGAACGACAGCAGCGGTCTGCATCTTGCGGTGGCCGCCGGCGTGCCCGCCGTGGGCATCCTCGGCGGCTATCATTTTGGCCGCTTCTACCCGTGGGGCGATCCGCAGCGGCACCGCATCGCCAACGTGCCGATGGACTGTTACCACTGCAACGACGCCTGCAAATTCGGCGACTGGCGCTGCGTGCGCGACATCCCCGTGGATCGCGTCCTGCAGGAACTTGCTGCGGCCGCCGCATCGGCCCCGCTCCCAAAACCGACGTCATGAATGTGCTGATTGCCATCGTGCGCACCGTTGCGATGTGGGGCCTGCTGTGGCTCGTGTTCACCGGGGTGGGCCTGCTGATCCGCCGCCTCTGCGGCGCAACCGCGGCAACATCGAACGACCTGCGGCTGGCGCCCTGGTTGGGATGGGGGAGCGCGATCGCCTTCCTGCAGTTCTGGAGCTTCCTGTGGCCGGTCAGCGCGGCGGCCTTTGGCGTGGTCGCGCTCGCGGGCCTGCTGGGAATTGTCGCGCACGCACGCGTTCTGGCAGGGCTGCTGGCCGCTCACCGCCGCGAGGCCATGGCCCTCGCGGCGCTGTGCGCGCTCTGTAGCGTCTGGCTCGCGAATCACGCGGTCATGCAGCCCGGTGTTTACGACAGCGGCCTCTACCACCTGAACGGCGTCCGCTGGGCCAGCGAATACGCCATCGTTCCGGGACTCGGGAACTTGCACGGACGCCTGGCGTTCAACAATTCCTCGTTCTTGTACGCGGCCATGCTCAACCTCGGCCCGTTCGCGCAGCGCGCGCATCACGTCGCGTCGGGATTCCTGATTCTGTTGCTGCTGACGCAGGGGCTTTGGGCTGCCTGGCTGGTGCTGCGGCGAGGCGGCACCGCGACGACGCCGCACTTTTATGATGCGCTTTGCGTCGCCCCGCTGATCGCCTGGGCCGTGAATTCCGGCTACACGTCGAGTCTCTCTCCAGACGTTCCCTGTTTCGTCCTGGCCCTGCTGCTGGGGGGTGAGTTGCTGCGCCTGCTCGCCAGTCCGCGCGCGCCGGAGCGTCGCTTGGAACCTTTTGCCGCGATCGCCCTGCTCGCCATGGTGGGCATCACGGTGAAACTCAGTTTCGCCGCCTACGGCGTGGCCGCCGGGGTCCTGGCCTTCCTGGTGCAGGCGCGCCGGCTGCCCGCCCTGCGCCAACGCGTAGCCCTGCTTGCGGTAGGCGCGGCGCTGGCACTCGTCATCATGGTGCCTTGGTGCGCCCGCGGCATTCTGCTGAGCGGCTATCCCGCGTATCCCTCCACGATCGGCCGCTGCCCCGTCGATTGGGCCGTCTCGGCGCATTCCGCGCAGATCATGGTGGAGCGGATCCAGTCCTGGGCGCGCATCCCCGACGTGCCGCCCGAGTCCGTCCTGAACACCTGGTCCTGGCTGGGTCCCTGGTTCCAGCGAACCTTGCGTGACAACGCCTTCGATTTCACCGCCCCGCTCGCCACCGCGTGGGCTGCCCTGATGCTTCTCGTGATCGTGCGCATCATGCTGCGCACCCGCGGCCCGTCCTCCCGCTGGCTGTGGCTCGCCGTGCTGCCGGCGATTGCCGGCGACGTCTTCTGGTTCTTCGCGGCGCCCGATCCGCGCTACCAAGGCTCCATTTTCTGGGTGCTGGGCCTCGGGCTGCTCGCGATCGCGCTCCCGCCGTCCCCCCGCGCGCGCCGGTGGGCGCTGGGCATCCATGGCGCGCTCGTGCTCGCTCTGTTCGTGCGCCCCCTCGACGCCGTCCGCACGTGGAAGGATCCCGGCCCGGCCCAGCAGGTCCCCATGCGAACAATGGTGACGGATTCCGGCCTCCCCGTGTATGTTCCCGCCAGCGGCGATCAGGCGTGGGACTCGGCCCTTCCCGCCACCCCGTATTTCAACCGGCGCCTGCGCTTGCGTGTGCCGGACGACATGGCCCGGGGCTTCACCCGCCGTGCGCCCAGCGCTGCGGCGGCCGCGCCCGACGAGGAGCAGGAGTGACCGCATGACGCCGGACCCCGCAGACGCGCTGGAGCTTTCGGTCGTGATCCCCTGCCTCAACGAAGCGGACGCGCTCCCCATCTGCCTCGAGAAAATCAATCGCGTATTCGCGAGCGCTCACTACGCGGCAGAGGTGATCGTCGCGGACAATGGCAGCACCGACGGCTCCCGTGAGATTGCGACGCGACTAGGGGCGCGACTGGTTCCGGTGGCCGCGCGGGGATACGGCAACGCGTTGATGGGTGGTATCGCTGTCGCACGCGGTCGTTTCATCATCATGGGCGACGCCGACGACAGCTACGACTTCCTGGAAATCCCCAAATTCGTGGCCGCCCTGCGTGCCGGAAACGAGCTTGTCCAGGGCTGCCGCCTGCCGTCCGGCGGGGGACGCGTGATGCCCGGCGCCATGCCGTTCACGCACCGCTGGATTGGAAACCCGCTCTTCTCGTGCCTCGCGCGCTGGTGGTTCCACGCGCCCATCCACGATATCTACTGCGGCATGCGCGGCTTCACGCGCGCGCTAGCGGAGCGCCTCGATCAGCGCTGCACCGGCATGGAATTCGCCACCGAGATGATCATCAAGGCCAGCCTGCACGCGGCGCGCATCGCCGAAGTGCCCATCACGCTGCATCCGGACAAACGCGTGGCCCACGCCCCGCACTTGCGCACCGTGCGCGATGGCTGGCGCACGCTGCGCTTCTTCATGATGTACTCGCCGCGCTGGCTGTTCCTCATGCCCGGGCTCGCGCTGGTCCTGGTCGGTCTGCTCGGGTACGCCGCGGCCCTGCCCGCGCTGCAGGTCGGGCGCGTCATCTTCGACGCGCACACGCTGATGTTCGCCAGCCTCGCGCTGATCTGCGGCTACCAGGCCATCCTGTTCGCCATCTTCACCAAGACCTTCGCCATGAACGAAGGCCTGATGCCCGAGGATCCGCAGGTCTTGCGCTTCTTCCACCATGTCAACCTGGAGCGCGGCATCCTGCTCGGCCTGCTCGCCTGCCTTGTCGGCGGCGGGCTCCTGCTCTGGGCCGTGAATCTCTGGCGCCTGGCGGATTTCGGCCGCCTGGACTACGCGCTTACCATGCGCTGGGTGATTCCGGGGGCGACGCTGGTGGCGCTCGGCTTCCAGACCGTCCTCTCCGGCTTCTTCGTGAGCATCCTGGGAATGAAGCGGCGATGAACACGCCTGCCCCGGTGCCCGATGCGGATTTTGATGCGTATGCCGCGCGTTATGACGAGGCGCTGCACCGCGGCGTCTCGCTCTCCGGCGAGCGCAAGGAGTATTTTGCCGAAGCGCGGATTGCGTGGCTCAGTCGGCGGGCCGGCGTGAGCGCGCGGTTCGACACGATTATGGATTTCGGCTGCGGAACCGGGTCCGGGCTGCCCGGCCTGTACAGGCAGCTGGCCCCGCGCCGGCTGCTCGGCGTGGATGTTTCTCAGGCGTCGCTGGACGAAGCGCGTCGCGCGCACGGTGCGCTGCCGGCACAGTTCCTGCGCCCGCAGGATGGCCCTCCGGCCGCGCCCGTGCAACTCGTGTTCTCCAATGGCACGTTTCATCACATTTCCCCCACCGAGCGTCCGGGCGTGCTGGCCTATCTGCACGCGTCACTTGCGCCGGGCGGGACGCTCGCGATTTGGGAAAACAACCCGTGGAATCCCGGCACGCGTCTGGTGATGTCGCGCATCCCGTTCGACCGCGATGCCATGCCGGTTTCCGCGCCAACCCTGGCGAGGTTGGTGCGTGGGGCCGGATTCACCGTGCTGCATGTGGATTATCTATTCATCTTTCCGGCATTTCTCAAGGCCCTCCGCGGTCTGGAGCCGCACCTGACGCGCCTGCCGCTCGGCGCACAGTACCTGGTGCTGGCTCGGAAATCCGGCATCTGAAATCTAAACGTTGAAATCCGAGACCTTAAATCCGCGCGTCGCGTTGCTCACGTGGTGCACGCCCGATAGCCGCTATGCCGGGGGTGCGGCCATCCGGCGGTTGCTGAGCCGTCTGCCACCGGCACAGATTCGCTGGTGCGGTTTCCATGCGGGTGTGGCGGCCGCGGGGCTGCCGGAGTATCGCGCCTTCCCACCGCACAAGCTGCACTGGCGCCTGTCCGGGTCGGTCTTGGAACATGCGTGGGTGGATTGGCACAAAGCGCGTGGGGTGGCCCGGCAGATGTGGGCTTGGCTGGCGCCGTTTGATCCGCAGGTGCTGTGGGTCTTCCCGGAAGTATGGGCGGTGGCGGTTGGTCTGGAACTGCGGCGATTATCGGGACTGCCCTTGCATGCAACGATGCATGATGCACCGGAAAGCGCGGCGCAGGCCGGTCTGCCGCGCCTGTACATGCCCCTCTATCGGCGTCGGTTGCGCGCGCTGTTGCGTGAAACCGGGTCGGTGGACGCCGTGTCGGAAACGCTGATCACACACCTGCGCCACGCCTGCGGGTTGGCGCATGGCGCGGCGGGAGTCGTTGTGCGTCCGGCCATCGAAGGCCAATGGATGCACACTTCCGGTGCGGCCGCACATGACGTTGACCAGGAACGCCGCATCGGCATGTGCGGTTCGCTGCGACAGTCCGCCGGCCAGTGGCAACGCTTCCTGCACGTACTCGGAAGGTTGCCGCACAGAATCAGAATTGTTTCGTTTACACCAAGCGCGGAACTTCCCTCCGGTGCACTGCCGCCCAATGTCGTTTTGGATCCGCAGCCCTATGCACCGTCGGAGCGGGAAGTCATCACCGCCTTGGCAGGCGTGGATGCCTGCTATCTCGGACTCTGGCGGGAACCGGCACGCCAGTTGTTCGGCGCCACGTCCCTGAGCAGCAAACTTGTGACCTACGCCGCGGCGGGGCGCCCCATTCTCGTGGATGCACAGGCGAACACAGAAGCCTGGCGCCTGGTGTCGCAATACGGAGCAGGCATTCGGCTGGAAGAAGACGCGCGCCAGGCGTCGGCCGCGCTTTTGATGTTGTTAGAAAATGAAGCCGACTGGGGCCGCATGTGTGGCGGCGCCCGCCGTCTCTGTCGCGAGGAGTTTGATCTGGAGCGCAATGTGCGGCAATTGGGGGCACAGCTGTGGGCAACGGCGCGGAAATAGGAACGCACGCGACGGTTGCGTCGCGGCGCAAGCGTGGGTCACAACCGCTGGTGTGGTACATGACTCAGGGGTATAGCGTGCGCGGGGGGCATGAAGCGCACCTGTTGCATTTTGCCACGGAAATGCGCCGTCACGGATTTGATACACGCGTGCGCGTGCTGGATGCCCTGCCGCGCACGGAGCACCGATTCATGCAACTGCTGCGCGAGCGGGGGATTCCGCTGGACGGCGTGCGCTGCCCGCGTGGTCTGCGCGTCTCGCTCTTGTTCTGGCTGCTCGCGCCGGCCTGGTGGTTGATCCTGCGGTGGCGTGGGCAACAACCATCCATGACCAGGCTGCGCGATTATCTCGCGAACCGGATTGCGGCGCGCGACTTGCGCCGGCGCCTGCGGCGCGAGCAACCTGCGCTGATCCACATTATGGGACGTCTGGCCGACTACGCGTGGCCGCTGTTGCCTGCGGATCGCGTTATCCTGCATCACGGCACGGAAGGGCGGCGCGATGAGAGTTGGGACGACCCCGAACTGGCGGCGTTCCGGGCGTTTGCCCAGGCCGCCGCGCGAAATGTTGCGCCCGGCACGGGTGTCGCGGAAAATCTGCGTCGCGAATTTGGGATCACCCGCGAGATTGTTTCGATCTTCTCCATCTGTCCGGATCAAGGCCTGGAGTCCAGCCGGGTACCGCCACCGCTACGAGGTGGCGGCCCGCACGCACTGGCAAGCGAACCGCCAGGTCGTAGCCCTGACGGTACTAGCCCCTCCCTCCTGCGTTTCGGCATTCTTTGCCGCATGACGCCCGAAAAAGGAATTCGCACGCTATTGGAGGCGCTGCGCCTCTATCACGCGCGACACGGGGCGCTTGATTTCACCTTCGCCGGCAGCGGCACGCTTGAAGGCGAGATCCGCGGGTTTATCGCCCGGTATCAGTTGCCGGGCGTGCGTATCCAAGCCGACTTCAACGCACCGGCGGATGTGCTGCGGCAATGGGACGTCTTCGTGCATCCCAGCTTGTCGGATGCGATGCCCATGGCGATTGCGGAGGCCTTGATGTGCGGCCTGCCGTGTATCGCGACGCGCGTGGGAGGGATTCCCGATCTGATCCGGGACGGAGTCGAGGGTTTGTTGATCGCACCCGGTGATCCACAGGCAATCGCCGCAGCCATGGCGCGATTTCAGGCCATGCCAGCATCCGAGCGGACCGCATTTGGGGCGCGCGCACGCGCGCGCTATGAGGAGGTCTGTCGTCCGGATCGAGTTGGCCTGGTGCTGGAGAAGCATTATCGTAGCGTTCTGGCGAAGGAAGCCACCGCATTGGTTGCATAACCGACGCATCCATCAATTCATGAAAGCACGATCCTTACTTGTCGTTGCGGGCGCGATTCTGGCGATGCTGATTCACGCCGGCCTGGTTCTGCGCGCCTATCCGCCGGGATTCCTGATGCGCGGGGATGTACCGCTCATGGGCGATGTGCCGCGCTACTTCGCCACGACGGTGGCCGTCGCGGAAACCGGCGGACTCTACGGCTACGATCCCTACAATATGGCCGGCTACCCGGCGGGCCTCTGGAACAGCATGGGCAAGAAGGGCTTTGAGATCGCGCATCTTCTGCTCCCATGGATTGGATTACCGCGTCTATTCTACCTCGTCATAGTCGGCCTGTGCCTGCTGTGTCCGGTGGCGTTGTGGCTGGCACTGCGCCCGTACGCCGGCGCGCCAATCGCCCGCCGCCTGCTGTTCGGTCTGTCCCTGGTCTTCTGGCATTTGAGCACCGATATTGCGTACTTCTGGAGCTTCGGGAATATTTTCTTTCCAGCGGCTGCGTGTGCCCTCGGCGTGATGGTCGTGCTGGCGGATCAAGTCCTGAGCGGCCGCCGCCCGCTCGTTACGGCGGCGGCGCTGGGCGTGATGGCCTCGGCTGTATTTTATGCGCACACGGTGGCCTTGGTGGCGGCGCTCGCGCCGCTGGCGGCGTTGCTGGTCCTGCGCCGCGCCTGGCGTCTGCCCGTGGCTCGCTGGGGTGGCTTGCTCGTGGCGCTGCTGACGTTCGCGGCGCTGAGTGTGTGGTGGCTGGTGCCCCTGCTGCAGACCCGCGGCGACTGCCTGCCGCAGCCCAAGGACTGGTTCCAAAGTGGCCCCAAGCAACTGGTCATGGACCTGTTCTCGGATCGCGCCTACCGGCAGCCATTTGATCGCAACTTCCTCTATCACGTGGTCGTGGTCCTTGGCCTTTGCGGAACGTGGATGCTTTGGCGCCAGCGGCAACGTCCCTTGTTCGTCGCGCTCGGCGTGGGCGGTGCGGCGGCGCTGGCCTTGACCTATGGCGGCAGCTACGTGGACGCGCTGCAACCGCTGCAACCGTATCGCTTCACCATCCCGGCGTCGCTGCTCCTGCTCGGGCCTGCGGCCGCTGCGCTGGAAGCCGGGTGGGGGGTGGTGCGCCACAGCACACCAGCGATGCAGCGCGTGGTGGCGGTGCTGTTGCTGTTGCTCATGCCCGGCTTCACTGGGTATCTCATCGACCTCACCTGGCCGCGCAGCAGCATGGCCATTCCGGCGGCACAGTTGGAAGTGATGCAGCATCTCCGCGACCATCCGGTGCAGGGGCGCGTTCTGATCGACGAGCCGTCATTGGGTCACATTCTTCCTTACTTCAATCGGGTTTCCGTCCTGGGCGGGTTGAGTACGCAGGCCTTTCTCAAACACCGCTTTGCGGGCATCGACGAGGAAGGCATCGGCTTTGGGCGTAAGGCGGAGGAGTGGACGGCGGAAACGCTGCGCCCCTATCTGGACGCCTATGGCGTCGAGGTTGGGATTTTTGCATCCCGCCCCTGGAAGGCGATTGCCGGGTGCCGGTCGCTGTTCACGTTGGAACGCGAGATTGGTGGGTATGGGATTTATCGCATCGTCGGCGGCGATCCCGATCTCGTGCTGGAGGGTGTCGCAGAGGTTCGTGCGGACTATGCCGGGATCGCGGTGTCGCAGGTGAAGAACGCCCCCCTGCTCTTGAAGTTTCACTATGCCGACTGGCTGACGGCGGGTCCCGGGGTACATCTCGAACCCGTGCAGGTGCTCGACGACCCCGTGCCGTTCATTCGCGCCGAGGTCGATGCCGGGGTGAGCGAGTTCGTGATTCGGAAGACTTCCGGTCGGTGAGCCGTATATCTTTACAAGCAAAGTACGCTTTCACACCATCAGTGCATGAAAACAACGGTTTCAGAAAAGGGGCAGATTGCCATTCCCAAGTCCCTCAGGGACCGGCTTGGATTGCGTCCCGGAAGTATTGTCGATTTTGAGGCGAGTGACGGCGTTTTGCTTGGACGGAAGCGGGTTTCCGAGGATCTGCTGCTGAAATGGCGGGGGCGCGGGCACTTGCCGCAAGGCCTGCGGGTGGATGAATACCTGCGAAAGGCCAGAGGATGATTTCCGCGGTGGATTCATCGGTGCTTCTCGATGTGCTATGTGCGGATCCGGACTTTGTCGAACGCTCCACGGCGCTGCTGAGCCGGTGCATGCGTGAAGGTCAATTGGTGGCCTGCGAATGCGTGAGCGCGGAAATCAGGCCCGCGCTGACAGAAGTGGAACTGTCCGGCTTGCTGGCGGATTGGAACATCGTATTTGTGTCTTCAACCCTGGAGTCGGCTCGACTGGCTGGGGCTCACTTTGCGGCCTATCTGAAACGCGGGGGCTCTCCCGGGCGGGTGGTTCCGGACTTTTCGATTGGGGCGCATGCGCAGCTTCAGGCGGACCGACTGCTCGCGCGCGATCGGGGCTTCCTGCGGGATTATTTCAAGAAGCTCAAGGTGCTTGAGCCCTGAGGCTGACTTGGTGCAGAGCGTTGCCCCTTCGCAGTGAACGACCCGCGTGATCATAACATGCTTTACAAGCATCATGTTTCTAAGGCATGTTGATACACCATGAAGCTGGCATTTCTCGATCGAAAGGATGAGCAGGCGCGGTTGCGCCAGGCCTTGGGAGCCGATGAGCCGGGGCTGGCGGTTGTGTATGGCCGTCGCCGTTGTGGAAAGTCGACGCTGCTGCAAAAGGTGGTGCAGCCCGGGGACGTCTATTTCCTGGCGGATCAAAGGGAAGCGTTGTTGCAGATTCAGGCTTTTGCGACGGCGGTCGAGCGTGTGCTGCCGGGTTTCGCCGCGGCCACGTATACCTCGTGGGATCGGCTGTTCACGGCCCTGGCGGGACGTTTGCGGGGGCGGCTTAATCTGTTCGTGGATGAATTTCCCTATCTGGTGCAATCCTCCCCGGAACTCCCCAGCATCATCCAACGGCTGATTGACCAGCCGGGGTCGCAGTCCATCGGTTGGGTCCTTTGCGGTTCGTCGCAACGCATGATGCAGGGCGCCATATTGGACCGAACGGCGCCCTTGTTTGGCAGGGCGCAAGTCATCCTCAAGATCAGACCGCTGCCTGCTGGTTGGATAACGGATGCACTGGGGGTGGCGGCCAGGGAGGCGATCGCGGCGTATGCCGTCTGGGGCGGTGTTCCGCGATACTGGGAGTTGGCGCGCCCGTATGGATCGACGGCGGAAGCTCTGAACGCCCTGGCGCTGAATCGTAACGGAGTCCTGCACGAAGAGCCCCAACGCTTGCTGCAGGAGGACATGCGCAGTGCCGTGCAGGCTTATTCGCTCTTGTCGCTGATTGGAAGTGGCTGCCATCGGCTTTCGGAAATCGCGGCGCGACTGGAAAAGCCCGCGGGTAGCCTGACCCGGCCTCTCGGCATGTTGATCGAGCTTGGATACGTGCGCAAAGATTCGCCCTGGGGCGAAAACGTCCGGGCGACCAAGCGCACGTTGCATGTGATTGCCGACCCCTTCCTGCGTTTCCATTTCCGCTTTGTACTGCCGAACCGCTCACTTTTGGAACTGGGCGAGACCACTCTGACGCGGCGTGCCGTCCGCGATGGCATGCCGGCCCACATTGGCGGCGTGTGGGAAGAATTGGCGCGAGAATCCGTTCCATTCCTGAACATTGGTGGCCAGCGCTGGCGCTCGGCAGCGCGATGGTGGGGCGCGGGCACGGACCGACAGCCCCTGGAACTCGATGTCGTTGCGGAGTCGGAGGATCGCAAGTCCATCCTCATCGGCGAAGCCAAATGGACGCGTGCGCGCCCGGACGTCGCGCGCTTGGCGGCGGATCTTGCGGTGCGTGCGCGAAAACTGCCTTGTATCGGGAAACGTTCTGTGGTCTGTGCGCTCTGGTTGCCCGAACCCGATGTAGATATCGCACCGGACGGTGTACATGTGTTGGGGGCGGCTGACGTACTGCGGGTCCTGCGATGAGGGGCAAACAGCATGAAATCAGATTGCGCATCTCCGATAATCGAATGAATTCCGTATCCGCGGCCATCCGCGTAATCGGCGGTCAAATCTCCGCATCCCCATGTTGATCACAGTCATCATCGCCACCTGCAACCGCCCGGACCGCCTGGCGAACGCCCTCGCGGCCGTGCGCATCGCGATCGAAGCGGCCGGCGGCGAGCACCACGTGATTGTTGCTGACAATGGCACCGCGCGGCCGGCGCGTGCGGTTACTGAGGAGTTTGCGCGGACGGCTGGATTTCCCGTGGCGCATGTATCCACGCCGCCGCTGAACAAGGCGGCGGCACTCAACGCGGGAATTCGCGCGGCACGCACGGAATGGCTGGCCTTCACCGATGACGATTGCCTGCCGGATCGCGGCTGGCTGGCGGCGGGAAGCGCCTACGCGGCCACGGCCGGCGTGAACCTGTTCAGTGGCCGGCTGCAGGCCGCGCCGGTGGACTTTGCGCTGCCGCGCTGGCTGCCGGCTGGGCACGACGTGCTGCCGTGGAGCCCGGCCTTTGTGGATTTTGCCCCGCTGGCCTCGAGCGGCGTGTTGAACGATCGCGAGCGCGTGCCTTTCGGCGCCAATATTTTTGTGCGAAAGTGGGTTTTTGACACTTATGGGCCGTATGACGAACCCCTCTGGCAGCGCTGCGGGAGTGCGGCGCTGGGCAGTGAAGATGCCGAGTTTGCCATGCGCGTGCGGGCGCGCGGCGAGGCGATCGGCTATTGCGCCGAGGCGCTGGTCATGCATCCGGTTTATCCTGAGCGCAC
>JAQCIA010000015.1 GCA_027620105.1 Verrucomicrobiota bacterium
GCGCGACAAGGTTGGTGTTCAGGTTCTCCAGGCTCTCGGCATTGGCGGTCATCTGCGCCCACTGTGAATCGGCAACAAAGACGATGGCGTCGGCTCCGGTCAGCACAATGCGCCGGGTGCGGTCATAAATGGGCTGGCCCGGCACCGTATAGAGTTGGAACCGCGAGATGAACCCCTTGATCACCGAGGACTGCAGAGGGAGAAAATCGAAATAGAGTGTGCGGTCCTGCTGGGTGGAGAGCATGGTCAGGTTGCCGCGCACGCCACTCGGCATGACTTCATGCAAGTGGGAGAGATTCGTCGTCTTTCCGCCCATGGGCGGTCCGTAGTAGACGATCTTGAAACTGATTTCCTTTTTTTCAAAATTAACAAATGACATGGCCATTGCCTCCTGCTTCCGTCCACGCTTGCAACTGGCTTTGCGCCGCGACCAGCCTCGTCCTTCTTCTCCAGCCAGCGGTTCGCTTCAGCACGCTGTTTCGACGGGTACTGGTATAAGCATTCGGCGTGCCAGGGGCGTGGTATGGATCCTGCTTATCATCACACGCAGTGTGGACGGGAGGTTTGCGAGCATGCATCTAGAAAAAGAAGACAAGCAGCATTTGGCGGAACAGGTGAATCGCTGGATCACCACGATCCGTGACAGCAAGACGGTTCCCACCGTGTCTGCCCCTTCGCTGGAATCAGCGGATTGGTGGAAGCCGGAGATGGTCTCGCCTGAAGTCGAGGAGGCGATCCAGGGGTTTCGTAAGAGTAGGCAAATCCTCGATCTGCTTGGCGAGGAGCCGGAGAGCGGTGTCAGCGACAACAGTTTCGTGCTGTTGCTGGGCGTCATCCTTGATGCGTTGCCCGCGCGTTGCCTCCAGGGCGAGGTATCCGACGAGGATCGTCAGCGCCCCATCCGCATTTTTCTCGACGATCTCTTCGAGCAGCTGGCGCAGGGGGAGGTGCGCGTGACGGTGGCCCGGCTGGTTTTTGGCGTCCCGGTGGGATTAATATCGTCCGTGGCCCTGCGCGATACCGACACCAAAGTTGCGCTCCCCCTGAAGGCCGTGGTGGACGCCATCGGGACGGACGCCTTGCAGGCGCGCACGGTGAGGCCAGGAAAAAGGCTGAATATTGCGCATCTGCCGGAACTGTTTTCGCCCGCGGCAACCGAGCCCGCAACGCCGCCCGCTACGATCAACGGGACAGACCAGACCGCAGCTCTGCCCCAGGGGAGTGAGGCGCCGACCGCTGCCGAGCCAATGCCCGTCGCGGCCATGCGATCGGCTGAACCGGCTACGCGCGCAACGGAGACGGCGGCGCCTCCCTTGCCCATTCCGATGGCCGTTGGCGCACAAGCTCCGGCGGCGGTAGTGGCGGGGGTGGGGCAACTGTGTGCGGAGCGGATTGACGCGGGCACGATCCCGGAAGCGGAGGTCGTCGTCGCGACCTCCAAGACGCCACCCGTATCGGGGCCACCGGTGGACGAGAAACCTGCGCCGATGGCGGTGCACGTCAGCACCCTTGCCATGGACCGGTTGAACGCCAACGGTGTGGATCTCAATCGCGCCGACGAGACGCTGCTCTGCACCCTGCCGGGGGTTACGCCCGCGGTGGCCGGTGCGATCTTGGCTCACCGTGCGCAGCATGGTGCGTTTGCGGATGTTTTCGCATTGGCGGATGTGCCGCGGGTGGGTCGCAAGACGTTTCGCAAGATCACCGGGATGCCCTATAGCCGCACGCGCCGGCATCGTGGCGCCGTGCTCACGCGCTGGCTTGGTCTCGACCCGGCGGTGCCGGTAAGCCTGCCTGCACTGGTGCGGGCCGTGGCGGCCTCGCCGGGCCTGGCCGGATGTGTGATGTCGGACAGCGAAGGGTTGCTGCTCGCCGAAAGTGGTGCCGGCGAACAGGCCGCTGCGCTGGCTGCCATTGTGCCGCGGCTGATGCAGCAAGTACGCGACAACATCCACGATCTGGGTGGCGATGGTGTGAGTACCGTCTCGGTCGCCTACAGCGGGAGGCTGCTGACCGCGGTGTCGGCGGGCGATGTGCACCTGACGGCGCTGCACCGCGCGAATCGACTGACTACGGGACTGCACCAGCACTTGCGGCGCGTGGCGATTGAGCTCGAATGGTGGTTCAGCCGTCGCGGGTATGTATCGGCGGCGGATGATTTTCCGGAGGCCCAGGACCATGCTTGATCCGGAGGCCCTCAAACGCGATCTGCTTGAAACCGGCAAGTTGTCCGCCGAGCGGCTGGCCGAAGCGGAACGTGCCGCACGCGATGAGCAGGTGACGCTGGAGGAAGCGTTGGTTGGGCGGCTCATGATTTCGTTTCCCGATCTCGGCGAAGCCTGTGCGCGCATCACAGGCATGCCCTATGTGCCCTTGATGTCGGCGCGGGGGCCGCGGCGGGGCGAAACCCGCTTGCTGTCGCCGGCGTTTGCGGCGCAAATGGGGACCTATCCCATTGCCTACGATCCACGCGAGCGCACGCTGCTGGTGGCCGTGCAGAGCGCGGAGCAGGGACGGCAACTGTCACGCATGTTGGATTTCTTCATGCAAGATGTGAACGTGGAACTCACGATTGCGCCGGAAGTGGAAATTGCCCGGGCGAATGAGCGGTTGCAGCCTCTTCGGCGTACGGGACGCCTGGACGTATCGGGGACGACGCGCCAAAAAATTGGGTTTGCGAGGGCCGCACCGTCGGAATCGGCTGAATCGCCAACCAAGGACGCGGCCGCCGTATCCGCGACGCCGCGCCGGTCGGCAGGGCGCGCCCCTCCACCGAATGTACCCCAGCCAAGCTATGCCGATATGAGCCAGGCTCTTGTGAGTGCGGCCACGCTGCTGGTTCACCAGCAGTTCGCGGAATCGCCTGAACGCATGCACGCGGTGCGCACCCGGGTCCGCTATGGGCAGCTGATGGCAACGCGGCTCCGGCTGACCGCGGTGCAGGCGGACGCCCTGACCCTGGCGGGGTGGCTGTCCATGCTCGGGCAGAGTGATCGCGCGAACGGTCAGTTGAATATTCCTTATCGCCTGGAAGAAGTCCTCAATCCCTCCGCGCAACGCGCCGCCCGCGCCGTGAAT
This sequence comes from Verrucomicrobiota bacterium, assembly GCA_027620105.1. GTDB lineage: Bacteria > Verrucomicrobiota > Kiritimatiellia > UBA8416 > JAIOPI01 > JAIOPI01. The sequence goes on from JAQCIA010000015.1 coordinate 3,079, forward strand.
CCGCGCATCGAAGGGCTGATCCTGTCGCTGATCGCCTGCTATCAGGAGCTAAAGATTGCGAAACCGGAGGTGTGCCGCGACGTGAGTCACGCGCGGCGTGAACTATTTTTGCGCTGGGCCTTCGCGCAGGATCATCAGGAGATGCTTGAGACGTTTTTGCAGATCCTGGTGGACGAGGAGTTTCTGGAAAAACTGGGCCGTTCGTCCGGGCGAGTGCTCATCGTCGATCCCGAGGAATTGGCCCTGTGCACGCTGGCGCCGCCGCTGATCAGCATGGGGTATGACGTGATCGCGATGCCGGACACGCGTTCCGCTCGCGACATCCTGGATGAGTTCAAGCCGGATCTAATCCTGCTGAGCGTCGCCAACCCGCCGGACCGCGCCGTATGGTTCTGCGAACGCCTTAAGGGGGACGCGCGGACGGCGAGCATCCCCATTCTCGCCGTGGTCGAAGGCGGTGATTCGCAACTGCCCGTGAAGTGCTTGCGGGCGGGCGCCAACGACTTTCTCGCCAAGCCGGTGAATGCCGAGTTGCTCTTTTTGAAAGTGCAGAATCACCTATCGGCGGTGGGGGTGGACGTGAAGGAGTGCGGGGTCAGCGGGTCGCTGGACGAAATGAGCTTCACCGACATGATCCAGATTCTGTCGGCCGGGCATCGCAGCGTGGATATTTTCCTGAATTCGGACACGGAAGAGGGGCGCGTCTACATTCGGGATGGCGAAGTGGTGCACGCGTGCATTGGAAACGACGGTGGCGAGAACGCGTTCTATGCGTTGATGCGGTGGACGTCCGGGACCTTCACCACGCGTCAATGCGGTCCCGCGCCGGAGCGCACGATACAGGTGTCCACGATGGCGCTGCTCATGGAAGGGTCTCGCCAGGCTGACGAGACCTCGGACGCAGCGCCGTCCGCGTGAATCAGTGCAGAATCCACAGGAAGAGGGCGGCCACGGCCGTTGGCGGAAGCGCGCCGAGGAAGAGTCCGATGGGACTGATGCCCTCATCGGCAAACACCTTGGCACTTTGCAGGATGCCGATCCCCGCGGGGTTGGGCGCATTGGCGATGACGGTCAGGCCGCCACCGGTGACGGCGCCCGCGACCAGGGCGTACTTCAGCTCATCCGACAGGCCTTCCACGAGTGACCCAAGGTACGTCAGGGCGGCATTGTCGGTGATGGCGGTGAGGCCTATCGCGCCGAAGAAGAGGGTGTTGCCGCTGAGTTGGGCCAGGAGCGGTTTCAACCAGTAGGCCTGCAGTGTTCCCAAGGTGACCAGACCGGCCAGGAAAAATCCGACGAGCAGTCCTTCGCGCAACTTCAAGGAGTCCTGGTGCTCCGGGGTGGCGGTGACGAGCCCCAGGAACAGCACGAGGACGCCAGTGAAGACGTCCGGGTGATGCGCGAAGGCGACCACCAGCGCAAGCGTGACCAGGTGGGCGCTCGTCAGCCACAGGGGAATGGCGGCGCTTTCGTCCCGCATGGCGGGGAGTTGGGCGAGCTCCTTACGAAAGCAGAAGGCCACCATGACGGTGGATGTCGCGGCGGCGGCGGCGGCGCGCCAGCCGAAATGCGTCAACATGAAGGGCGTATCCCAGTTCCACGTGGCGGCGACCATCAGCACGGGGGGCGCTGCGAAATGGGTCAGCGTCCCGCCGATGGAGACGTTCACGAAGAGCAAGCCCAGCGTGGCGTAGGCGAGACGGCGGCTGATGCCGCGATCAAAATAGCGACGCTTCAGCACAATTGCCAGCAGGGTCATGGCGGCTGGCTCGGTGATGAAGGATCCCAGCAGCGGACCGAGTATCAGCGCGGCCAGATAGAAGGAGATTCCTTCGCGCAGGGGCAGCATGCGCGCACCCAGCAGAATCAGCGCTTCGGCCAGTTTCACCACCGGGCGCGTGGCCGCGACCACCATGATGGCAAACACGAATTTGGCCTCGGTAAAATTCAGGCCGTCGATGTAGTGGGCGGCTTCACCCACGGAGCGCTCCAGCACGGCGATGCCGAGAAACAGCGCCGCCGCCCACAAGCCCAGCACGACTTCTGTTTCCGCGAAGAAATGCAGTACATGCGCGCGCAGTGAATCCTTGGGACACTGGTGGGACCAGTGGGCGAAACGCTTGACGCAGAAAGTATGCACCACGGCGCTGCCGAAGAGTACCGAGGCGAGGATTTCCATGGCACTGGGGTTCAGGTGGACGGTTCTCCGGTTCGGGATCTGGGTGTCATGGGGAAATCCGACTGGCGGTTTCCATGAGTTTTAGTGTTTCGGCGGCGCTGAGGGCCTGATCGCGGGGGCGTTGTGGAAACAATTCCTGGTAGGTTTCCACCAGCACGCGCGCCCGGGCGGCCACCACGTCCGGCTCCGGATGCCCCTCGCCGGGGCGAAAGCTGAATTGCTGGAGCATTTGAATTTTGGAGTTGTCGCGGCGGGCCTCCTCCAGCAGTTCCCGGGCGCGGCTCAAGGCGATATTGCCCGTCTGGATGACATTGCGAAAGAGTTTACGGTGGGTTTCCAGCACGGCATCCTGTCCGGCATAGAGCAGTGACAGTCCTTCGAAGAACAGTGCGATGCCGTATTGCAGTTCTTCCTGTCGCGCAATTTCCTGTTCGAATTGCGCGAGGATGGAGTTTTGCGTGTCGCTCATGAGGGGAATAATCGACCATCGCCGCATCGGCTGTCAACCGGCGATGGTGTGGGTCGGCGGCGGCGTGTTGCTTCGACGGTGGACGGTGGGCGGTGGACGGTGGCTTAGGAGGCGGCGCTTTGTGACTGGGGCGGGGCATCGGGAAGCAGGGGCGGCGCCGGACATCCGAGCGCATCGGCCACAGCGCGCAGGAGCTCGGCCTCTTCAACGGTCACGCGCTGATCGGCGGCAATCACGGCCACGCAGCCTTCCAGGATGCGCTTCGTCACGGCGGGGTAAGCGCGGGATAGTTTTTCCAGCGCGGTGCCGACCAGCGCAAGGCTGCAGCTTTCCGCGGGGAGCATGTCACGATGGGTTCCCGCGTGTACACGGGCAAAGCCGGCGGCAAAGGCGCGCATGGCGTCTGCTTCGGCGTCGTGGCCGTAGCAGGCGAGCGTTGAAAACAGCGCCACGGTCGCATCGATGACGTCGGGGAGCGTCGCGTTGGGCGCGACATCGCGCGGGCGTTTTCCGAAATGCGGGTTCAGGTGGCGCACGATCATCAACTGGAGCGTGTATTCAAAGAGGTCAAGTTGATCATCGGCTTCAACCAGTATGGGCAGTGCGGCGCAAAAGGCATCGTATTGGGCCGCGGACATTTGCCGCAGGCCGGTGAAGGCAATTTCCACCAGGGGGATGCGCATGTGCGGTGGCAGGTCTGGCATGATGGCCAGGATGGGGGTGAGAACATCCGCCGCTTCGGCATCCAACCCATCCTGAAGCAATTGCAGTTGCTGCGCGCGTATGGCGGGATCGTCGGCGATCACCAGCCCGTAGACTGCGGCGCGGGCACCGATGGGGCTATGCAAGGCGTCATGCAGGTCTGATGGGAGTTCCGCCAGCAGCGCGGCCGCGTACGCCACATGCTCCGGTTGCGGGGCGCCGATGTGCGCCAGCAGGCCGGCGGCGGCAAGATGCTGCGGCAGGGGGGGCGGCTGGCGCGGCGGTGGTGGCGGCGATTTTGCTGTGTTGGCCTCAGTCTGGCTGTTCGCCGGCGCCGTGGGGGCTGTGAAATCACCCGTGAACGCGGGGTCGATGCGCTTGATGCGGTCGGCAAGGGGCGGGTGCGTGGCCATGAGTGAAAACATGGCGCGGCCCAATCCATTGGCAAAGAACATATGGCTGGCCTCTTCCGCCGCGGGCGACGTGAGGCGCGAGCCGGCGGTGATGCCACCGATTTTTCTGAGGGCACCGGCGAGTCCACCGGGGTTCCGCGTGAACTGTACGGCGGAGGCATCCGCCAGATACTCGCGCTGCCGCGAAACCGCGCTCTTGATCAGCCTGCCGAAGAAGACGCCTATGGAGCCCACGATCATCAGTGCCAGGCCGAAAATGGGGAGAGGATTTTTTTTGCCGCGGGTGCGCAGAAGAACGCGACCGAGCACCGTCAGGCAGAGAATCCCGAAGATGTATCCCATGAGCCGGATGTTCAGTCGCATATCGCCGTTCAGGATGTGGCTGAACTCATGGCCGATGACACCTTGCAGTTCGTCGCGCGAGAGTTGTTGGACGGCTCCGCGCGTGACACCGATGACGGCGTCGGAGGGGGAGTAGCCCGCAGCGAAGGCATTGATACCCGGTTCCGGGAGCAAATAAACAGGCGGAACGGGCGTGCCCGCGGCGATGGCCATTTCCTCGACCACGTTCAGGAGTCGGCGTTCCTGCGCGTCGCGCGTGCCGGGAGCGATGGCAACGCCGCCGAGGGAAAGCGCGACGGACTCGCCGCCGCCACGCAACGCGGCGGTCTTGTAGAGACTGCCGCCGATGACAACCATGAGGGTGGAGATCGTGACGCCGAGAAAACTCCGGCCGTCCATAGCTTCGTCGAGCGGGACATCCGCACCGAGAAAGATCAGCAGAAATGCGGCGTAGACGGAGGCGATGATCAGCGCCACCGCGAAGACAAAGTACACCACCAGGATGGTGGTCTTGCGTCGCGCGACTTCCTGGCTCTGAAAAAAGTCCATGCTTTCAGCGCAAACGCATGACGGCGGCGCGGCATCCGGGAGCTGCGTGCGCCGCTCCCGAATTGCCATCCACGCCGGCTGCGACCTCTAGAATTTCACCTGCGGCGCCTCACGCTCGGCGGTGTTCGTCACTTCAAACAGCGCTGCGGACTGGAAGCCCATGGTGCCGGCGAAGAGGACGGCGGGAAATGTTTCCCGGGCCGTGTTGTAATCCATGACGGCATCGTTGAAGGCCTGGCGGGCAAAGGCAACTTTGTTTTCCGTGGAGGTCAGTTCCTCGGAGAGTTGCGCCATATTCTGGTTGGCTTTCAGGTCGGGATATTGCTCCACGACGGCGAACAGTCGCCCGAGGGCACCGGTCAGGGCTGTTTCCGCGCCACCGAGACCGCGCATGGCGCCCGGATCGCCCGGGGTGGATGCTGCCTGCCGTGCGGCGGTGCTGGCCTGGTTGCGCGCGGCGACAACGGCTTCGAGGGTCTCACGTTCGTGTTTCAGATAGGCGCGGGCCGTTTCCACCAGGTTCGGGATGAGGTCGTAGCGGCGTTTCAACTGCACATCGATCTGGGCGAAGCCGTTCTTGTAGCGATTGCGCCGGGTCACGAGACCGTTATAGATGCCTATGACGGCGAAAATGAGGACGACGGCAATGCTGGCCAACACCAACAGCAGAATGGCAGTGCTACTCATGGTAATTTCCTTTCAAGTTTCAGGCGAATCGTAGCGCACTCGACGGCCGCATGCAAATGTCGGGCGAACGCGCCGTGACGCGCGGGAAACGGATGTCTCGCGCGGTCAGCGCTGGTTCAGGAACTGGTCACTCTCCCGGATGGCATCACGCAGGAGCCGTTGTATGCGATTCTTGTCCATGGCGCTGGCGCCTTCGAAGAACACGAGGGTTTGCCGGCAGACCCGCAGCAGCATGTTCACCAGCCGGCGGGCTTCCAGCAGTTGTCTGTTCGCATCGTCGGCCATGGGGCTCCTTGCGTTACGGCGACTGTTCCTTCTGCCGCGCCAAGGCGATCTGCACCTGTGGCGCCTTCGCGAATCCCCGACTGATCAGGATTTGTCCGAGCAGCCGACTTTCGCCAGGGCGCGACTGTACCTTCAGCGCCTCTTCGAGCTCCTCCTTTGCCAAATAGCCAAGTTCGACCATCACTTCACCCAGCCGTTTCCGCGATGACATGGCTTCCTCCTTACCCGTGTGCATCGAAGTCTCTTGTGTACACCTCGCACGGTGCGCGGTTGTTTACAGAGATGCGTCGGATGAATGGTTGCACGCGCTCTCCGCCTTGTCCAGCCGCGATGCGCGTTGTTCTCCTGTTGCGCACCAACATCCTCTGGATTAGAATGGAGCCGAATTGCGAGGCGCTTGCGTGAAATCCACACTGCTTATATTGCTGGGGTTATTGTGTCTCGACGCATGGGCCGATGATCCCCGCCCCGTGGTACAGATTCCGGGACGTTCGGATACCGCCCGGCCGGTGCGGACATCGGTGATTACCCCGCAGGTCATTCAATTGCAGACGTCGGCGCCCCCGCCGGCGGAAAGCGCGCACCCGGTTGAGGCGTCAGGTGTGATCGCGGTTCCGGTGGGTGCCATTGTCGCGTGGGTGAACATTTTTACGAATCAAGCGGGGCTGCCGCGCGGCTGGATGTCCTGCGACGGGCAAGTGGTGGATGATCCCGCAAGTCCGCTTGTTGGTCAGATGCTTCCGGATTTGAATAATGGCAAAGACGGGGAAGGGCGATTTCTGCGTGGCGCGCAGTCCGCCGGTGCGGTGGGCGGAGCGGCAACACATGCGCATGCGGGCTACCGGTCGCAGAAATATGGTACGCAACGGAGTCCCGTATCTGCTCCGACGCCGGAATCGCATTTGCCGCCATACTACGACGTGATCTGGATCATGCGCGTGCGGTAGTGTGATGCACGTCGGAAGTCCCTGGCTGTGTTACCCTTGGTCGGGCTGATTGCGTTCCGGCCATCGCCGATATAAAGTCAGCTCTACGGCTGGTGAGCGTGCGCGCTTGTTGGCCGGATGTCTTCCAACCACATGCAAATTGCCGAAATCTTTTACTCGCTGCAGGGTGAGGGGGCACTGACCGGTGTTCCGTCCGTGTTCATCCGCACGTCCGGGTGCAACCTGCGTTGCGCCTGGTGCGACACGATGTATGCGTCATGGAAGCCGGAAGAACGGGAAATCCCGCTTGAGGCGGTGCTGGCGGAAGTGGATCGCCACCCGGCGGCGCATGCGGTCCTGACCGGCGGCGAGCCCATGACAGCCGAGGGTTTGCCGGCGCTGGCGGCCGCCTTGAAAATGCGCGGGCTGCACGTGACGATCGAGACGAACGGGACGATCGCGCCGGATGGTATTGCCGTGGACCTCGCATCGGTCAGTCCCAAGCTTGCGAACTCTGTCGCCGATACCGCCGCGTTTCCACGTGAGGCGCGCATGCAAAGTGAAGATCGGCGCTGGAACCTCGCGGCCTTGCGTGCCTGGATTGACGGCTACGACTACCAACTCAAGTTTGTGGTGCGCTCGGAAGCGGATGTCGCGGAAATGCGGGCGTTGCTTGGGAAGGTTGCGCGCGACGTGCCGCCCCATCGCATCCTGCTGATGCCGGAGGGCAAGGACGCGGAGACCTTGCGCCAGCGCGATGCGATGCTGGTGGACCTATGCAAACGCCATGGGTATCGCTATTGTCGGCGCGTGCACATTGATTTGTTTGGCAATGTGCGGGGAACGTGAGTGACGTGGGGACCGCGAATGGACGCACAGGGACGCGATTTTTCGTGGTGGTGCGGGGATTCCGTTCCGATGGTGATGAGACATGCCCTATCGCATCTGTAAAACATTTGAAGTGGAAAGCGGGCACATGCTGGCGCGGCATCCGGATCGGTGCCGTTTTCCGCATGGGCACACGCGCACGGTCGAAATCGTGCTCGAGGCGGACGAACTGGATGCCAACCAGATGGTCTGCGATTTCAAGGTGATCAAGGACGCCATGGGCGCGTACCTGCAACGCCTGGATCACACCATGTGCATGAACACGGCGGATCCGCATTATGCCGAGTTCAAGGCCATGTACGGCGACCGCATCATCGCGTTCGAGAATATGGATCCGACGACGGAAGTGATGGCTAAAACGGTGCACGCTGCCTGTCGCGAACAGTTGGCGGCCTATCTCGCAACCCGGCGGGAATCGTTTGCGTTGCGTCCGATCGTGCGCGTGGGTTCCGTGCGTGTCTGGGAAACCAGCAGTTCGTGGGCGGAATACGCGGAGCCGGCATAGCGCCGTTACGGCGTGCGTGTCTGCCGGATGGCGTGCTGCCACCCTGCGCGCAGGCGCTGGCGTTCGGCTGGTTTCATCGTTGGTTTGAAGGTGCGGCCCGCACGTTTCTGCGCTGCTAGGGCGTTGCCGTTCTGCCAAACGCCGGCCTTGAGTCCCGCCAGGTAGGCGGCACCCAGCGCGGTGGACTCCACGTTCGCGGGACGCTGGACCGGGACACCGAGCATGTCGGCCTGAAATTGCATCAGAAAATCGTTCTGCACGGCGCCGCCGTCTACGGCCAGACGCGGCAGTTTCGTTCTGGTGTCGGCCTGCATGGCGTCCAGCACATCGGCCACCTGGAAGGCGATGGATTCCAGGGCGGCGCGGATGAGGTGCTTGCGGTTGGTGCCGCGGGTGAGGCCCACGATGGTTCCGCGCGCATCCATATCCCAGTGCGGGGCGCCGAGGCCGACAAAGGCGGGGACGAGATAGACGCCGCCATTGTCTGAAAGCGCGCGGGCTGCGGCTTCGGAGTCGGCGGAACGCGAGATGATTTTCAATTCGTCGCGCAGCCACTGAATGGCGGCACCGGCAATGAAGACGGAACCTTCCAGGGCGTAGCCGCAACTGCCGTCGGGCTGTGCCGTGAGTGTGGTGATCAGGCCACGCTTTGAGGTGACGGCTTTTTTGCCGGTGTGCATCAGCAGAAAGGCACCGGTACCGTAGGTGCTTTTAGATTGGCCGCGAGAAAAGCAGGTCTGGCCGAAGAGGGCCGCTTGTTGATCGCCAGCCACGCCGAAAATGGGAACACCTTTCAGGGCGGGAATCCCGGTGACAAGGCCGTAGTCATCGATGGAGCTTTTCACATGGGGCAGCAGGGACGGCGGGACACCAAGCAAGTTGCAGAGATTGGGGTCCCATCGGCGTTTATGGATGTTAAATAGCAGTGTACGCGAGGCGTTGGTGTAGTCCGTGGCGTGGGTCTGGCCGCCGGTGAGGTTCCAGATGAGCCAGCTGTCGATGGTGCCGCAGGCAAGGCGCGCGGGATTTTTGGGCTGCACGTGGTCGAGGATCCAGCGAATCTTGGTGCCGCTGAAATAGGCGTCTAGTGGCAATCCTGTGCGACGGCGAAAGAGTGGGGCATGCGCTTGCAGGGCACGGCAGGCGTCGGTGGTGCGACGGCATTGCCAGACGATGGCGTTATAGACGGGTTTGCCGGTTCGGCGGTCCCAGACCACGGTGGTTTCGCGCTGGTTGGTGATGCCGACCGCCGCCACGGGGCCCGGGTGTTTGGCACAGACCGCTTTGACGGTGTCGACAACCGTGCGCCAGATTTCCAGCGGATCGTGCTCGACCCAGCCGGGCTTGGGATAGTGTTGTTTGAACGCGCGCTGGGCCTCGCCGATGACGCGCCCGCGCCCGTCCACGAGGATGGCGCGGGTGCTGGTGGTTCCCTGATCGATGGCAAGCACGCGCATACCGTCATTGTGGGGATTTTGGCGGAGGGGTCAAGATTGAGTCGAGGGTGGACGATCCGCCGAATTGCCTCTGCGCTGACTTGCGCCGATTCCTGTTTTCGTTGTGTGGATCAGATGGGTTCTCCCACGGAGCGGCAGCGTTCGCGGAGTACCCTTTGGGTGCAGGCGGCGCTGAGAGGGCGTTTCCTGCGTTTAGGGATATCGTCCGCCAGCGCGCAGCGGTGGAAATGCAAACTTGGTGGGCCTGGGGTGATTCGCTATTGTCCGGCGCGATGCATGCCGCGACCCATTCCGACCGGGCACCCTTGTTACCGCTGGCGATGCTGTGCCTCTCCACGGTGCTGCTGGTGGCGATGGAACAGTATGGTTGGGGCGCGCTGGCCTGGATGGTCGGCGTGATGCTGTTGGTGAAGACGCCGCGTGTCGATGTGCGCCGGCGGCTGGGCATTCTGTTCGGCGCGGTGGCTGTGCTCGCCATAGCCCCGATTCATACGGATCGCAGCACGGCGCACTTTTTGGAACTGGGCGCATGCTTCGCGGCGGTTGTTTTTGTGCCCACCTGGCTGTTGCGGCGCGATCAGGCTGTGATTGAATGGCGCCTGTGGCCAAAACGGTTGCAGCGGTTGGATTTGTTCTACACCGCGATCTCCATCCCGCTGGCGTGGTGCATCATTCGCGTCTACTTCTTCGTGATCAACCCGGAACTGCCCTCGCACTGGCCGATGCCGATGGCACCCAGTGCCGACGCACACTGGCGCCTGTTTATCGGCATCAACGCGGTCGGAATCTGGGACGAGTTGTTTTTCGTCAATACGGTCTACGGCATCCTGCGCTCCCTGTATCCGGCGCGCATCGCCAATGGTGCACAAGCAGTGGTGTATACGGCGGTGCTCTACGACATGGCCTTCACCGGTATTGGGCCGTTGGTGGTGTATGCGTTTGCGCTGACCCAGGGGGCGATGTATGAACGTTCGCGGTGTCTGCTCTATGTTCTGATCGTGCATCTCATCGTGGACGCCTTTCTGGTCGCCGCGATTCTTGAGTTTCATTACCCGGCGGGCGGTCTGCGCTGGTTGCATTGAGCGCGGCGTGCCATCAAACCCGCGAGTCGTTATGACACCGGCGCGGATGGTTGGGATTGGCAGACAACATCTGGCACGACGAAGCGCGCACGCAACTGGCAACCAATGCGGGCATGCTGCGACGGGTGCAGGCGCTCGTGGCCGCCAACGGACGTACGGTGATGGCGCCCGCCGAATTGCGCGAACGGTTGGCGTTGGAGCCGGGGCATGGGCGGTACGGGCGGAAGATTGCCTGAGTCCCGCGAAGCAGATGGCTTACCAGAGGTTCGCCCGCCATCGGAGGGG
>JAQCIA010000016.1 GCA_027620105.1 Verrucomicrobiota bacterium
CAAATGGGACAGGCTCTATCTACCGCGCTGGCCCAGAAAATCAACCAGACCCGGAGCCCGGCAACTTGGTATACAGGGGCGGCAGGGGCCCCGGAGGTCGTGCCGGCTTTTGAATGTTGACCAACCCGGATGCGCCATACGGTGGCGCGGCCACAGGGATTTGGCGCGGTAGTCGCCGCGCACCCTGTGCGGCAAGCATGCAATAGGCGGCACGACCGACACGGCGGACAGGTCGCGCGAGAATTTTATGCAGCGCAGAATCGCCAAATTGATCATCAACGTGTTGCTGCTGGCCGTGCTGCTGGCGTTCACGGCGTTGCTGGCCTGGGCCGTGGATGCGCGGCAGATGCCGGCGCTGCAGATCTGGCACACGGAGCGCCTGAAGGAGGAGTTCAAGGCCAGGGACGCCACGGCCCGGACCACACTGGAGGAGTACCTCGCGCAGGAGGCGCGCCTGTTTCGCGAGCTGCACGACAAGATTCAGCAACACATCGCGCCGTCCGCAGACATGATCTACAGCCGGTACCGCTTGGGTGGACCGCAGGATCCCGCATGGGGACAGACAAACTGGAACAGGACTTTCGAGCTTGTGCCGGACCAAATTCAGGGTGGCGCCCTGCTGTTGCACGGCTTGTCCGACTCCCCCTACTCCCTGCGTCGCGTCGGCGAGATGCTGCACGCGAAAGGATTCTATGTGCTGGGGATGCGCCTGCCGGGTCACGGAACCACACCGGGCGCGCTGGCGAGGGCGAACTGGGAAGACTGGGTGGCGGCGAGCAAAATCGGGGCACGCCATGTGCACGATCGGATCGGCCCCGCGCGCCCTTTTGTCATCGTGGGGTACTCGAACGGCGGCGGGCTGGCAGTGAAGTACGCCCTCGATGCGCTGGATGATCCGCAACTGCCGGCGCCGGATCGTCTGCTGCTGTTTTCGCCGGAGATCGGCATCATGCGGCTGGCGTTCATTGCGAGCGCACACAAACTGCTGAGCTTCATCCCTTTTTTCGCCAAGTCGAAATGGGTTTCCATCGAGCCGGAGTATGATCCCTTCAAATACAATTCCTTTCCCAAGCATGCGGTGCAGGAAGCGTGGGATGTGACGACCACGCTGCAGCGCCAGGTGCGGAAGGCGCGCCGGACGGAACGCATTCGTGCGCTGCCGCGCGTCCTGACTTTTCTCTCGTGGGCAGACGCCACCGTGGAGACTTCGGCCACGGTGGAGCGGTTTTATGGTCAACTCATCAGCACCAATAGCGAGTTGGTCGTGTTCGATATGAATCGTGGTGACACATTCAAGGCGTTTATTCCGTCGACTCACGCCAGCCGGCTGCAGCAACTCGAGGCGCGCCACGATTTGCCCTACCGGCTGACCGTTGTTTCCAGTGCGGCGGGCGATTCGGATCACGTGGTGGCGCGATCACGAGGGGCGCGCGCGGACGAGAGTACGGTAACCGAGCTGCCGCTCGCGTGGCCCAGCGGGGTGTATTCGTTGTCGCACGTCGCGATCCCCTTTGCGCCCGACGATCCGATTTACGGAACTGGCGAGAGGTCCGCGCACGACTACACGGGCATTGCGCTGGGTACACTGAACTTGCGGGGGGAAACACATCTATTGGTGGCGCCAGCAAGCCAGCTCATGCGGCTGCGCCACAATCCGTTCTTCCCTTATATGGAGGCACGTTTGAATGGGGAAATCGAATCCGTCCTGACGGAGTTTTCCAAACCGGACGAGCGCCAGCAGGGGCTTGTTGAATCTGGACCGTGAATCAGGTTCGCGGCGCCTTCGGGGATTGGCGGGGCGCCAGCGACGACCACGACGAAGCGGAACTTGAGGGAGCCCAGGTTTGCGCCAGACGGTGCGTGCCCGCGCGCGAAACTACTCGACCTGCGATCAGTGCGTGACGTTCTGCGGCAGCGGCGCGGCCATGTGTTGTTTCTGTGGCGGGTAATGCCGCAGCAGTTCGCGCACGGCTCCGTCACAGCGCGCCTGTTTCTTGTCTTCGGGCAAGTCCACGTCGAGATCGGCCTTGATCGCTCCGCGCCAGAGCAAGCGGCCGTCATCGCGCGCCACGAGGTCCACAATCAGAACGCCGGCTTCATAGGCCTGCGCGGGGGCGGTGTGATGCCGCGCGGGGAAGTGGAGCAGATCGCCGTAGGCGTGATTGAGCTCGGCCTCTGCCAGCGGCGCCCCGACGAGCACGGCGAAGCCCACGAGGTAATCAGGTGCGTCATTGGTGAAGGCAAACCCTTCTGCCGGCAGGGCCGCGCTCAGGGCGGCGTGCAACCGGGCCTCAATTTCGGACAGTGTGAAATTCAGCCTCGGATCAATGCGCAGCAGGCTGATGCCCCACCCGTATGTGCCCGCGACCGGCAACGGCCTCGTGGTGTCGAACAGGACGTGAATGGAGGGATTCTTTGCGCCCTCAACCGGTTGGATTGCCTGCGCGTCTTCCGTGGTCCGGCAGCCGGACAGGCATGCGCCGACCAGCAGTGCCGCCACCCACGCTGAACGCCGAACGGCATGCACGCGCAACCTCATTGCCCGGATCCTCCCTGTCGCGCCAATTCAGCGGTGACCAGCCGGAACAGCGTTTCTGATTGTGTCAGATCGCCTTTCACTCCGATGCGCATACGGAATTCGGTTTGGCCGTCGCCGACGTCCTTCAGTTTGATCGCGACGTCCTGATTGTCCCAGGTTGTGGCATCCAGGTAGCCGGAAAGTGCATCGCGCTCTCCCGACGTCACCGTCATGCGGCTGCCCTGCAGGACGGCCACGGATGCAAGCCAGACCTCGTTCACGCCGCCAGGGCAGTCCGCTTTGAATTCGCCGTTATAGAAGACAACTGAGCTAACACCCTTCGCGCCACTGGAAACGGCGGAGCCGACACCGGTAACGGCGGCCTCCCCCGTCTTGTAGGCGCCGTATCCCACGAGGCCCACGGCCCCGACCGCGACCGCGGTGGTTCCTACGAGCAGCCTGCAGCCGGTAACCATGCTTAGCACCGCGGCAGAAAGCAGCGTGCGCGGCCAGCGGCGGGAAAGGCGTGCGAAAACAGAAGGCATTTCCGGTTGTACAGGGTGGATCGCCCGTCGCCAATTACTTTGTGCGGGATGCGGCGTCCAGCGCCTGCAGGAATTGGAGCGTGTCGACGTGGTTGGCTTCGCGTTCGAGGGCGCGGGCGGCGGCGGCGCGGGCGGCGGGAATATTGTTCTGGCGTGCGTACACGGTGGCGAGGGCATAACAGGCGTCCGGACCGGGAAGCGCGTCGGCGGCGCGCTGCAGCGCGGGGATCGATTCGTTCAGTTTGCCTCCCGCAGCCAGGAAGAACGCGTGTCTCTCGGGTTCGCGCCCGTGGGCCGGGTCAAGGCGCACGGCCTCCTGCAGATTCGCGAGAACCAAGTTGGTGCGACCGATTTCATGCCACGCCAGTGCGAGTTTGTAGCGGAACTCACCATTCTGCGGCTCCAGCCGGCAGGCGGCCTCCAGCTGTTGTGCGGCCTCCATCCCCTGCCCCTGCATGGAGAGGACGATCGCGTAGTCGTGGCGGATCGGCGCCGAGTTCGGATCCCAGTCAACAGCCGTACGGTTGTGCGCCGCGGCTTGCGGCAAGTCGCCACGTGAGAAGGCCGCCGCGCCGTTCTGCATCTGGCCGACCGGCTGATCGGCGACAAAGTCGAGCACCGTGCGCAGTTCCTGCGCGGCGTTGGATTCGGGATCGAGTTCACCCCGCATGGACCAGGCGGCCGCATAGCGTACGGCGCGCACGGGATCATCCAGCAACCGCTGCAGGACCGGCGCGGCCGTCAGCGCTGCCGCCACGTTTGCCCGCACCAGCGGATGGGCGTGCGTGGCGGCGGCGGTGAGCGCGCTTGCGACGCGCGGTTCCGCGGCCCAGGGGTACAACATGCCCACCGCGACCGCCTGCCAGTAGGGGTTTGGATCGTCGCGCAAGAGCGCCAGCAGGCCGTCCACGGCGCGGGCGTCACCGGCGCGCGCGGCGGCAATGGTCTGGGCGCGCTGGCGGGAGGGGCGATTCATTTTGTCTCCGTACCATTTTTCCGTCCAGGTCAGCGCCCAGTCCACCGGCTGGTCCAAGTGGCACCGGTTGCAGGCGTTGGGAATCCCATACTGTTTGGTGAGCAGCGGGTCTGGAATGGTCTGGCCGTGATCGTGTCGCCGGTGGCGTTGCATGTAGGTGGTCTGTGGCATGTGGCAATTCACGCACTCACCGCCGCTCGCCCACACGGCGTTGCGGTCGCGGGCCGCCAGCGCGGCGATGTCGGGCGCCGCGTCGGCGGACCCAACCTTTCCATACAGCGGATCAATCTTGTGAAAGCTGTGGGCGGCGGGATCAATCACCGGCGCCGTGGGATAGGCACCGTTCCCCGCATGGCAGCGCATGCAGACGAGGTTGCCGGGCAGCAGCAATTTGGCGGAGTGTACCTGGTGGCAGTCCGCACAGCGGATGCCGGCGTTGCCCATGCGGCTGCCGAGAAACGCCGCGTACTCATAATTCTCCTCGCGCACCTGGCCATCGGGGTAATAGGCGTCGCTGCCATCGACGATGGAGAGCCGATGATGGTCAGCAAAATGGTCGCCGGGAACAAACTCCCCGGTCAGATCCATCCGCCGCGCGTGGCAGGTGGCGCAGGTCTCGTCGTGCTGTGTGGGCGACATGGGCGAGCGCGTGGGGTCGGGCTGGCCGGGTCGCGGTCCCGCACGGTGCCAGTCCGCGTGGGCTTTGCGCGGTCCGTGGCAGGCTTCGCAGCTGACGGTCATTTCCGCCATGGTTGTTTGATAGTGATCGGTGGCGGGGTCGTAATTCTTGCGCACGCGCGTGTTGTGGCAGGCGGCGCACATGCTGTTCCAGTTCATGCCGCGTCCGGTCCAGTGTCCCCACTCGCCGGGCTGGCGGTCCTCGTTGCCATAGACATTGAACCAGGCATTGCTGTGCGGGTCGTAGGAAGCCTCCAGGGTCTGCAACCGACCGCCGGGGGCTGGCACCAGAAACTGCCGCAACGGACTGTGCCCGATCACGCGCGCCACATGGGCGGTTTCGCTCTGTCCGGAAAGCCCGATGGTGGTCACATGATAGTTTCCATTGCTGCCGCCCGCGGTGGATTGCTGGGAGCCATGCGCAAAGGTTCGGGGCGGAAAGAAGGCCGCGTCATCATACGCAGGGTCAGGCGGGCGTTCGGCTAGGGCGTGATGGGAAGTGCGCCATAGATCGTAGACCTCGCTATGGCAGTCGCGGCAGGCGGCGGAACCGGCATAAGCGGCGAAGGTGGCGTCATCGGTGAGCGGGCGAGCGACCGACCTGGCGCCCATCAGGCTGGCATGATCCGCGCGGTTGCGATGGGCAAGTTTTGGCAGCGCCAGCACGAGGGCCAGAGCCGCGCCACCCAGAAGCAGGAGCGCGGCGCGATTCACTTGAGGGCTGGTTGGCATGCGTTTTTTTCTGCAAGGTTCTGGCGGCGGGAGTCGGTGGCGGAGTCGGGCATCGGTTTTGCCCAGTCGGAAACCGCGTTCATTTCCCGGGGCTATCCCCGCGCATTCGATACCGATTCCATCCTCGATAAGCAAGGGATTCTCCCGCCGAAACGACGCGTGACTTGATTCCGTTGTTGGGGCTACAATCGCGCCCGAATGTCGCGTACGCAGGGAGGGGTGGATTCATGAAACGAGTCTTCATTCGTCGGATGGGCATCGTTGCGGGCTGCGCGTTGACGGCGCTGCTGGCGTGCGGCGCCTCCGCGAAGGATTTGGAGCTTTCCATTGTGGTCGGTTCTGGCGCGGGGTATGTGGCGCCGGACGGACGCAAGATCCTGATCACGCACCAGCCCACGGAGTTTACCGTGCAGGTCCGCAACAATGCGAAGGTGTCGAAGCAGATTTGGACGGACCGCCTCTCCGGCACCTTGAGCAAATTGCGATTCGAAGTTCGCGACGACCAGGGACGCCTCACCGTGATCGCGCAGAAGAAAGTGTTTGGGAAGGGCGAAGTCTGGGCCTCGAGCTATCTCGATCCGGGCCAGGCCGTGGCGCGCACCATCCGGCTCACGCCCGACGCTTGGGAGAATGTGTCAGCCGTGCCGCCGGGAGAGGTGCGCCACCTCACCGTGCGCGCGATTTATGAAAGCGATTCGGAAACCTTGCGGTCCGAGCCGTATGAAGTGACGATTGCCCCACGCGCGATGCCCGGCGTGATGACGCCTCCGCCCGCCGCGGCGCCGAATGAACCGCCACCCATTACGGTTATTCACTAAACCAGATTGCTAATATATAGCCATGGAAAGGGATCAGCATGAAATGCCCAGCATGCAAGAAGGCGCTGCGCGTGAAGAATGCAGGCGACATGAAGCTGGATGTCTGCCACGGCGGCTGTGGCGGCATCTGGTTTGATCAAGGCGAACTGAATCGGGTCAGCATCACCAGTGCCGCCCGGTTGCACACGATCTGGCAGCTGAACCCCGGCCCGGCCAAATTGACCGAACCGCGTGTCTGCCCCCGCTGCCCGGACCAGGTGCTCGCACGCAAATGGTTCTCGGATGCCAAACAGGTCGAGATTGACCAGTGTCCCGCGTGCGGCGGGCTGTGGCTGGATGACGGGGAATTTTCCGGAATCTATCGCGAGACGAAGGGCGCACAAGTGTCGCCGCCGGGATGGGCGCAGGCCATTTCCGACGCGGCGGCTATCCTCAGGCCGGAGATGCGCGGCGCATAGTGGCGAGCGGGTTTATGCAAGGCCACGTTGTGCGTGCGTACGCCCAGGAGGGAAGGCGTTCCGGCTGATCCCCAGACGCAAGGATTTTGGACGCGCGTTCAGAAGGTCGCGCGGCAGAAGCGTCCGGGGTGAAGCGACGTGCGGCTGTAAGGATGTTGGGGTTCTGTGTCGTGGCTGGCGCTGGCGGGGTGCATGCCGAGGCCCTCAAAGCACGTTTTGCGGAGCAGGGTTGGATTGGTCACTGATCAGATGGAGGCGCGATGCACGGAGAAGGAGAAGCGATGAAGCAGAGGATCTTTAGGAACGTGGCGCTGGCGCTGGTGCTTGCCGGGGTTCAGGCCAGCGCGCTGGGCGTGCGGGCCGACGTGGCGCCAGCCGCCCGTGAGATGATCGAAGCAATGTCGGCCAAACTTGGCGCGGCCACGACGATTCAGGTGAAGGCGAAGCACGCGCTCGATCCCTTGCTGGGATTGGATGCGGCCATTGACCGCGGCCCCATTCACATCACGGTGCAGCGGCCGAATCGCTTTTATGCGATCCAGCCGGCGGGACGCGAAACCCGCGAAATCGCGTACGACGGCGAGACGCTCTGCGTGATGCATCCCGGCATGCAACATCATGCGCTGGAAGCGCTGGCGGCGGCATCCGTTGAAGCATTTTCGGACCAGATGGATGAACGCTTCGGCTTCCGCCCTCCTGTCGCGGAACTGCTGGCCAACGACGCGGCGACCGAGATGCTGCGCAACGTCACCACAGCCCGGGTGGTCGGCAAGGAACGGGTCGGCTGGACGCGCTGTCACCGGCTGCAACTGGAGCAGGAGGGCACGACCATCGACCTGTGGGTGGGCCTGAAGGACAAGCTCCCGCGCCGGATGCTGGTGATTGTGACGGATCACCCGGCGCGGCCCACGTGGAACATCCGCTTTTCCGGGTGGGACTTGAACGCGAAGGTAGATGCCGGCCTCTTCGGGAAGCGGCCCGCGGCCGAATCGGTCAAAGTGGAAATGATCAGGAACCGATGAGTGTTGCATGCGGCGGTCGATCCTGCGGGAGGCGACGGTTGTCGCCACAAGCAGAACCAACCAGGAGACAGGTGCGAGCGATGAAGAAAATGATCCAGATGATGCGTTGGCCATCCGCCGTGCTGGCGGTGTGCGTGGTTGTTGATGTGCAAACCTGCTTCGCGGCGCCCCGCCACCGTGCGGCGAATCCGCGCGCCGTTCAGTATAATCCGCGGGGTGTGGCCGACCCACGCGGTTTGGCGGATCCGCGCGGCGTGTATGACACGCGCGGTGTCGCCGATGCGCGGGTGGCATATGATCACGGTGTTCCCGAGATACGTACGGCCACGCACTACCTGTATGCCCTGCCGGGGTACACGACGATACAGGTCTACAGCGGCGTCACGTACTACTACAGCAACAACACCTACTATTACGTGTATTACATCAACGGTCGGGCCGTCTACGTGGAGGCGCCGGTTGTGGACGGCGTCCCCACGGTGCCGCCGCAGCCATATTGATGATAAACCCACATCTTGCGTTTGAGCAGACCGGTTGCATCTTCACTCAGTGAACAGTGAGTGAAGCAGGTCTGCTGGGGTCTTGGATCAATCGTGACGCGGTCATTTCACGGTCTGTATCCTCCCCGAATTACGCCTTGGCGGGAGCCGGCAAGGCAACTGCATTGCAGTTGAACAGCCGCAAAGCCAAGCGGTGAATGCGCTGCAACCAGTAGCGGAGTTTGGCGCGCAGGCTGCGGTCTTGGACGCCAAGGCGCAACGTGGGGCGCCGGCCGCCGCTGCCGTAGATTGCCGGAATGGCCAGCACCTTCAGACGCAGGGTCTTCAACCGCGCCACACCTTCCTCGGCAGTCTTCAGAACACAACGGTTGAGATGATGCACCAGGTTGTAGCAGACCATGCCGATCAACAACATCGCCGCCTCCGTGCCCCAGAAACTGCGCACGTTGAACGCGTGCCAGCCATACCCTTCCTTCAGTTCCTTGATCGCGTTCTCCTCGTTGGCGCGAGGCCGATACGTCCGCCAGATCTCTTCCGGCGCCAGCGCCGTGTCGTTGGTGACCAACACGCTGTAACGATAGTCGCGATGCTCCTCCAGTTCCCGGAACAACATCGGCTGTTTGCCGCTGGCCTTGGGTCGGGTGGGCACGTGCTGACGAATGACGACCAACCGACGTGCTTGCTTCCAAGAGCTCAACGCCACCACGACCTCTGCCACCTCCAACCCAGCCTCCAACGATCAGTTGCCTCACCAGTCCCGCGGCAGCCGTTCGCAGCCTCTCGTTGTGCCCCTGCCGGAACTTGCCGAAGAAACGCGTCAGAACGCTCGTCGCTTGCGGCAGCCACGTTACCCCAAAGCACGCCTTCAGCCCTTCCATCCCGTGACTCCACCAGGTCACGTGACTGAACCGCGTTCCCCCGGTCAGACTCGTCAGCAACAACGCCAGCACCTTCTCGTAAATGCCTTTGGCGTTCGGCGACGTTTCCTCGATGGGTACGTGCGCCAACACCCATTCCCGAAACCGGATCCGCTCCAGAAACTTCGCCACCACTGAGCACGCCCCGCCCCACGCCGTGAGCTGCTTGTCGGTGAATGTGATCTGAACTTGCCCCACTCGATCCGCTCGCGTACCATCTGTTTCGTGCTTCACTTGTTTGTGCTCCTTTCGTCTTTCACAACGAGGGCACAGTGAAGCACTTATCGCTTTCAGAAAAGCTCAACTGCAAGATGTGGGGTTGTCTGTCCCCAAGTCCGCTCCGAAGTAGAAAACGAGGATTTCGAACAGCGCTGCAAACGCGTTGTTTATTGCCGTTTCTGAGCAATTTCGGAAATTCCCACTCCCGCCAAAATGCCGTTCGCAACCCGGCACAGGACTCACGCTGAAGTCCCGCAGCCCCAGTGTGTTGTGGACGCGATTTCAGAGGCGATTTTGTAGCGCAGGGTGCCGAAGCGTGGGGCTCATCGGACAACAAATTTACTTGTCCAATGGCATTGGACGGACCAATATATTGGACAAGCGCCCATGAACCCAGAAGCCGATACCCTTAACGCGGCCATTCAGGCGGTGGAAAAGCACGCACGCATTGTACTCCAGCCTAGGCATTCGTACCCGGCGCGCGCTGAGCGGCTGCATGCCGACGGCATAGCCGAAATCCAGTTCCAGGGAGGGACTCTGAGCCAGCCGTACGAGGTGAAGCGGGTGCTCAATACGGCGACCATGCAGATGCTGGCCATCCTGCGGCGGGAAAGCAAGGCCGGGCTGCTACTCGTTGCGCCTCATGTGAACGGGCCCCAGGCAGACAGGCTGCGCGACGCGGACATTCATTTCATCGATGCGGCCGGCAACGTCTTCCTGAAAAAGGGCCGGGCTTACGTGCTTGTCACGGGACGCAAGCCGGCATCGCCAACATCCGTCAGCGAGCGGAGCCGAGCATTCCAGGCCAGTGGGCTCAAGCTGATCTTCGGACTTTTGACGGACCCCCATCTGGACGTGCAATCGCGTGCACCTTCCCTCGTCTCCCGCCCCTACCGTCAAATCGGGGCGGCAACGGGATTGCCGCACAGCACGATCGGCTGGGTCATGCCGGACCTCATCAGGCAAGGCTACGTGATCGCGGTGGACAAGAATACCCGCTTGCTGGTTGAGCGCAGGCAACTGCTTGAGAGGTGGGTTGTGGCCTATGGAGAGCGCCTGCGGCCTGGCTTGGTGGCGGGGCGTTTCCAGCCGCCGACGGCTGCATGGTGGAAGGAGGCCGTCCTGCGCTCGGGGCTCTGGTCCGGCGAAGTCGCGGCGGCTATTCTCACGGGGTACCTCAAGCCCGGGACTAGCGCCATATTCGCCCTGACTCCAGGTAACGACTTCATCCTACGGCACGGACTGAGAATCGACCCTCAGGGGGATGTCGAGTTCCTGAAGCCATTCTGGCAGGAACCGCCTTTGTGGGAACCTGAGAAGAATTGCGTCCACCCCCTGCTGGTGTACGCCGACCTGCTGGCAATCGACGATGATCGGACCCGCGAAACCGCACAGGTGATCTATGACCAGCATCTCCGTCCCATCATCGAGGCCGCTTGAAGGCCCCAAGACCGACGCCCTGATCAGGGTCGTCGCCGCGGCAGCCGAGATTGGAACTCAGCCGCTGATCGTAGGAGCATTCGCCCGCGACGTCTGGTTTTGGCACCTGCACGGAATCGAAACCGTGCGAGCGACCGCCGACATCGACATCTCCGTCCAGCTTCCAGACTGGGACAGCTTCGACAGATTCGGAAGGGTACTCCTCGAACGCGGCCTCACGCAGCCGATTGCCAGACATCCCGAGAAATTCGTGGTCCCCACCACCGGACAGAAAGTCGACCTGCTGCCCTTTGGCGACCTCTCGGAAGACGGTCAGAAGATTGTGTGGCCCACCGATCAGAGCAGCTTGAGCATCCTAGGATTCGATGAGAGCTTCAACTCGGCTCCATACGTCACGACTCCCGGCGTTGCCGACGGAACGTTGCGAATTGCCACGCTGCCCGCAATCATGCTCCTAAAGTGCGTGGCAATGTACGAGCGGCTGGACGATCGAAAGAAGAAGGACGGCGCGGACATTGGATTCACGCTGAGTCACTACGTCGAAGCCGGCAACGGGGCTCGACTGGCGGAAGGTCCAGACGCGGACATCATGGAACAGGTGCGCGGCGACCTTGAAGCCGCAGGCTCGATGTTGCTCGGGCGAGACATGGGCCGGATTGCCGAACGCGCAACACATGCTCGTGTTGCGGCCTCCTTGCGCGCCGAGGTGACGAGCTCCTCGCAGTGTCCACTGGCCCAAGAGATCGCCAGGAATGTGGCCGACGGACGGTTCGGCAGAGCACGGGAGCTTCTTCGTGCATTGATTGTGGGGCTCGAGACAACCGGCGGGCACCATGCTTGACCAGAGCGTTCAGATCGGCTGGCCGGACCTCCGTGATGCAGAGCAGCGCCGGGCTCGCGAGTAGCGTGGTCATGTGTTTCATTCCATGTCGGTATCGAATCGTGTCAGTCCCGGGAGCAATCCATACGCGCGGATATCTACCGCGCTGGCCCAGAAAATCAACCAGACCCGGAACCCGGCAACTTGGTATACAGGGGCGGCAGGGGCCCCGGAGGTCGTGCCTGTTTTTGAATTTTGATCACCCCGGATGCGCCATACGGTGGCGATGACGCTATTGTTTGAGCAGGCAGGCGCCGATCTTGAGTATCCGGGGATGCTCTGCGTGGAGACCGTCAACACAGGTCCGGATGCGCGCACGCTCGCGCCCGGATCGTCGCACCACATTGCCGCGCGGATCCGCGTTGAGACGCTGGGGTGAGCGCTTCGGCGGCGACCGGCGGCCGAACGGAAAACGCATGTGCGGGACGCAGATTTCGTGCATAGTGACCGGGAAGATGAAGCCCGCATCCGCAGAGAAAGCATGACCCAGTCCAATCCAGCATTGTCCGCGCGAGCCGCCGGTCCCGCGCCGCGCCTCGGGATCATTGGTGGAGGGCAGCTCGCCAAGATGACAGCCGCCGCAGCCGCGCCATTCGGCTGCGAGGTTGTGGTCATGGAGCGGCAGGCGGATTTCCCGGCGCAAAGCGTCGATACGCAGGCCTTGATCGGCGACTGGGACAATCCGCAGGAACTGCTCAAGCTGGGGCCACTGGTGGATGTGGTGACGCTCGAAAACGAATTCGTCAGCACCGTGGCACTCGCCGCGCTGGTCAAAGCCGGGCACAAGCTCTGGCCGGCCGTGCGTACGCTGGAGCTGGTGCAGGACAAGCTTCAGCAGAAGCGCGTGTTTGCCGGCGCCGGCCTGCCCACCGCGCGCTTTGCGGATGCGCCCACGCAGCAGGCGGTGCTGGCGTTCGGATTTCCGGCCGTGCTGAAGAAGCGCTTGCACAGCTATGACGGCAAGGGCAACGCCACGGTGCGCGACGAGGCGGAGCTTGAGGCGGCCTGGCGCAAGCTGGACGGCGATCAGCATCCGCTCTACGTCGAGGCGTTCTGCCCCTTCGAGCGCGAGCTGGCGATCATCATCACGCGCGGTCAGAATGGCGAGGCGGTGCAGTATCCCGTTGTGGAAACGATCAACAAGGATCACATCTGCCACATTGTTAAAGCGCCGGCCATGGTGCCAGACGCAGTGGCGACACAGGTACGGGATGTTGCCGGGCGGGCGGTGTCGGCGGTGGACGGTGTCGGCAGTTTCGGGTTGGAATTTTTTCTGCTGTCCGACGGGCGGGTCCTGCTGAACGAGATTGCGCCGCGCGTGCACAACACGGGCCATTATACGATCGAGGCCTGCGTCTGTTCGCAATTCGAGAATCATGTGCGGGCCGTGCTGGGCTGGCCGCTCGGCTCGCCGGCGCTCGTGGCGCCCGCGGCGGCCATGGTGAACCTGCTTGGGTTCGACGATGGCGCCGGCAGGCCGGACGGCTTGGCGGAGGCGTTGCAAATACCCGGTGCGCATGTGCATGTGTATGGAAAGGCTCAGAGCAGGCGTGGCCGGAAGATGGGGCACGTCACCGCGCTGGGGCAGAACGTGGAAGACGCCGCGGCCATCGCACAGCGCGCGGCAGGGTGCATGCAATTTGGAGGCAAGCGATGAAGAAGCCGGTGGTGGGTGTGATCATGGGCAGCGATTCAGATTTGCCGACCATGCAGCAAGCCGTGGATGTGTTAACCGCATTTGGCGTGGCGCACGAGGTGCGTGTGGTCTCCGCGCATCGCACACCGCGAGACATGGCGCGCTACGCCGCGTCCGCCGAGCGCCGCGGGTTGCGCGTGATCATTGCCGGGGCGGGCGGCGCCGCGCATTTACCCGGCATGGTGGCAAGCCAGACGATTCTGCCGGTAATCGGCGTGCCGATCGCAACGAAGGCCCTGCAAGGACTGGATTCGCTCTTGTCGATTGTGCAGATGCCGGGCGGGATTCCGGTGGCCACCGTGGCGATTGGGAACGGCAAGAACGCCGGATTGCTGGCCGTGAGCATCCTTGCGTCCGCGGGTGAGGCCCGCTTGCGCAAGCAACTCCTGGCATTTCGCGCGCAGATGGCGCGCGCGTCGC
>JAQCIA010000017.1 GCA_027620105.1 Verrucomicrobiota bacterium
GGTTCCGGCGTTGTCTCACACTGGATCGTGGAGGGGCTGCACGTGCAGAACTCCCCCCGTTACGGCATCGACGCGCGCTCGAGCCAGTTCGTCACAATCCGTGGCAACGTCGTCTCGAACGCCTTTTCCACCGGCATCTTCACCCCCTTCTGCTACGACCTAGTCGTGGAGCACAACACCAGCTGCGACAACGGCGAACATGGGATCTATCACAACAACAGCAGCGACCGCTTCGCCATTCGCAACAACCACTGCTTCGGCAACACCCACGCCGGCATCCACCTGAACGGCGACCTGAGCGTGCCACCACCGGGCGGAACCCCCTGGGTGTGGGACGGCACCATCTCGGATGGCCTGATCGAGAACAATGTCATCCACGACAACGGCACCGGCGGCGCCGGCATCAACATGGACGGCGTGACCGACACCATCGTCCGTAACAATCTGCTCTACCGGACCTGGAACAACATCGGCATCGCGATCTTTCATGGCAACGGCGCCGTGGCCTCACAACGGAATCAGATTCTGAACAACATTGTGGTCATGGCCCAGGGTGCCGGCTGGTGCCTGAACATTGCCTCCTCTGGCAGCGTCAGTAACCGCGTCTTCAACAACATCTTCTTTCACCCCTCAACGGCGGACGGCAGCATCGTGATCGCCACGGCCGCCCTCCAGGGATTTGCCTGCGACTACAACTCGCTCGCATCGCGATTTTCCCTTGATAACGACAACAGTCGCACGACGCTGACCGTCTGGCGCGCGGCTGGTTATGACACGCACTCCATCGTGGCCTCACTGGACGATCTGTTCGTCGACAATGTCGTCAACAATTACCGCCTGAAAGCCACCAGCCCCGCCATTGACCGTGGCATCGCGCAACCCTCTGCGCCCGTGGATCGCGACGGCGTTCCGCGTCCGCTGGACGGTGATGCCAATGCGGTGAGCGCCTGGGATTTGGGTGCCTACGAATTCGTCCACGCCACGGTGGACACCGATCAGGACGGATTTCCGGACCGCAGCGAACAGATCGCCGGCACAGACGCCACCAATCGCGCGAGCTATTTTCGCATTACGGACATTAGGTCCTCGACAACCGAATCGCGGGTGCTGACCTGGCCGAGTGCGCCGGGCCGGCAGTACTCCCTCTCGCACGCAACAAACCTTGCATCCCCGCTCACGCCCATCACCGCCAATATCGCCGCCACGCCACCGGTGAATGTCCAGACAACAGCTGTCGGTGATGCCGTATCAGGTTTCTTTCGCCTCGATGTCTCTCTGACGCCGTGATGCTGGCCTGCCTGTGGCGGGAGGTCACTCTGGCACGGCGTGGCGTGCGTCGAAAGGCCGAGCCGACATCAAGTCGGCGCTCCTGGAAGAGTCATGTGTAAGGAAACGCACGACGCCCCTCCCTGGCCCGCATAGAGTTCAATCGGCAGTCCGTCGGGATCCGCAAAGAATGTGAATGCGCCCCCCGTGAATTCATCGACGCGAATGGGTTCCACGCGGACGCCCTTTGACTCCAGTTCGCGGACGCAAGCCGCCACATCTTCGACCGCCAGCGCCAGATGCCGCAGCCCGCAGGATTTCGGATGGGAAAGGCGCGCCGGCGGATCGGGAAAGGAAAACAGCTCGATCTGCGTGCCATCCGGCAAGGCCAAGTCCAGCTTGTACGACCGCCGGGCCTCGCGATACGCCTCCGCCACCACGCGCAGCCCGAGAATCTCCGTGTAGAACGCCTTGGACCGTGCGTAGTCCGAGCAAATGATCGCCACGTGATGGATTCGGGACAGTTGCATGTCGCCACCTGTGGCCTGCGGGGCGTGCTACCGTTTGCCCGCAAAGTGAATGCTGTGGCCCGCGTACGCCTCGGCCGCTTCCATCGATGTTTCCGACAGCGTCGGATGCGCATGAATGGTCAGCGCCAGATCCTGCGCGACCGCGCCCATCTCAATGGCGAGCGTGCCTTCTGCAATCAACTCACCCGCGCCATGACCTGCAATGCCCATGCCGAGCACGCGACCGCTGTCCGCATCCACGATGATCTTCGTCAGCCCGTCGCTGCGGCCCAGCGTGGTGGCGCGACCCGATGCTGCCCAGGGAAATTTGAGCACCTTGATCTTCGCGTCCTTCTGCTGTGCCTCGATCTCCGTGATGCCGCACCAGGCAATTTCCGGATCGGTAAACACCACCGCCGGAATCGCCGCCGGAGCGAACACCGTCTTCTTGCCGGCAATTGCATCCGCCGCCACATGCGCCTCGTGCGTGGCCTTGTGCGCCAGCATCGGTTGCCCCGCGACGTCGCCAATCGCAAAGATCGTGGGCTCCGCCGTGCGCCGCTGCGCGTCAACCTCGATGAACCCGCGCGCGTTGACCTTGACCTTCGTCTTCTCCAACCCAAGATTCTCGGTGTTCGGCTTGCGCCCCACGGAGATCAGCACACGGTCAAAGACTTCCGCAAATGCCTTGCCGGCTTTGTCCTCCATGGACACGCGGATCGCCTCGCCGTCTTCGGTAATTGCCGTGACCTTGGTTTCCAGCCAGATCGTGGAAAACTGCTTCTTCAGCCGCTGAATCAGAATGTTGGCGAGGTCGCGATCCGCACCGGTCAGCAGTTGCGGCAGCATCTCCACCACCGACACACGCGACCCGAACGCGCTGTAGGCCTGCCCCAGTTCCAGCCCGATATACCCGCCACCAATCACCAGCAAGCGCTTGGGGACATCGGGGAGCGCCAGCGCGCCGGTGGAGTCCATCACGCGCGGCGATTTCGGCGCAATGGGGATGCTCACCGGCCGCGACCCCGTGGCCACAATGGCATGCTCGAATTTCACCAACTGCGTTTCGCCATCGGCCCGTGCAATCGAAAGCGTGTGCGCATCCACGAATGTCCCACGGCCCTGGATCATGTTGACCTTGCGCATCTGGCGCAATTGCCCCAGCCCGCCGGTCATGCGCTGCACCACGGACTCTTTCCAGGCTCGCAACTTGTCGACATCGAGTTGCGGAGCCCCAAAAGTCAGGCCGCAGGCCTCAGCTTCGTGGGCGCTGTTAATCAACTCCGCCACATGCAGCAATGCTTTTGAAGGAATACAGCCGCGATACAGGCAGACGCCGCCCGGATTCACTTCGGTATCCACGAGCGTCACCTGCAACCCGTGGTCCGCAGCCACGAACGCGGCCGGATACCCGCCAGGCCCCCCACCCACGACGACAACTTGCGTAGCAATGGTTTCCATATCGCAATATCCCAAAACCGGGTTCTCTGTCAGATGTCCGCGCGTCACGCGGCCATTCGATCAGCCTTCCAACGACAGCACCAGCGGCTCGCCCAGGGCCTCGATCACCCAGGCCAGGAATCGAACGCCTTCCGAGCCATCAATGATGCGGTGATCGAACGACAACGAGAGCGGCAACTTCTTGCGCAACTTGCCCGTGCGCGGATCGGCTTCCTCCATCGCACGCCCCACGCCCAGAATCGCCACATCCGGATAATTGATAATCGGCGTGAAGAACGTGCCGCACGTCCGCCCGAGATTCGTGATCGTGAAGGTGCCACCCTCCAGATCCGCAAGCGCCACTTTCCCCGTGCGCGCCTTCTCCGCCAACTGCGTGAGTTCCACGGAAATCTGGATCATGTTCTTCGTGTCGGTATCGCGAATCACCGGCACCATCAGCCCCCGCTCGGTGTCGACGGCCACCCCGATGTGCACATACTGCTTGAAGACGATTTCGCGGGACGCCATGTCGAGCGACGCGTTGAACTTGGGAAAGGTTTTCAGCGCCTGCGCGGCCACTTTGATGACCATGGTCGCCATCGTCAGCTTGCCACCCGCGGCTTCGGCGCGCGGGGCGTAGCGTTTCCGCAGTTCATCCAGTTCCGTGATGTCTGCCGTGTCGAACAACGTCACATGCGGAATCTGCGCCCAGCTGCGCGCCATGTGCTCCGCCGTCGCACGGCGAATGCCACTCATTTTTTCACGCGAAACCTTGCCCCATTTTTCGAAATCTGGCAGGGGCGGCAAAGCCTCCGCAGCCACGGCGGGGCCTGCGGCGGCGTTCGCGGTGTGTCCCTGGATCAGCGCTTTGGCGAGTTGCTTGACGTCTTCGATGGAAACACGTCCGTATGCGCCCGTCCCCGACACCTGATTCACGTCGACACCGATTTCACGCGCAAAGCGCCGCACCGTGGGCGAAGCCGGAACACGCTGGATTGAAGCCCCTGCTGGCGGCGGCAAGGGTGCGGTCACACCTGCCGGTTTTGCCGCCGGGGCAGACGCCGGAGCGGCCTTTGGCGCTTCAGCCGTCGGGGCTTGGGCCGGGGCAGACGTACGCGATTTGGCGGCTGCCGCCGGTGCCTGCCCCTCGTACACAAACACCACACTCCCAACCTGCAATTCATCACCGGCCTTGGCGCGGACTTCACGGACGACACCACTCACGGTCGAGGGCACCTCCACCGTCGCCTTATCCGTTTCCAGCTCCACCACCGGCTGATCTTTCGCCACGGTGTCGCCGGGCTTCACGAGCACCTTCACCACCTGGATCGTCTTGATGTTCTCGCCCAATTCCGGCACCGCGAACTCACCGCGCATGGTGGCGCCTGTTGCGGGCGCCGAAGGCGAGGACGATTCCGCCGGCGCGGCGGGCGCTTCGGCAGACTCTCGCGCGGCCAGGTTTTCCGGCGCGGCGGGCGCTTCCACCGTAGATTCGGTTGCGGGGGCGGCCTGTGCGGGCTCCTCAGCCGCATCATTTTCCACGCTCAGCACCGTATGCCCGACGGTGATCTCATCCCCCGCCTTGACGTGGATGGCGCTGACTTTACCGGCCACGGATGAAGGCACTTCCACCGTCGCCTTGTCCGTCTCCAGTTCCACCACCGGTTGGTCCACGGCGATGGTGTCACCAACCGCAACCATCACCCTTGCCACCTGGATGGTCCTGATGTTCTCGCCGAGTTCCGGGATCTTGAATTCCGTTGCCATAAAGATCAGCCTCTAACCGTAAATTCATGCGCGGCCGTACCGCCTGCCCGCATGCGCGTTTTTCGCGGTCTTGCCGCCACCATCAAATCGTCATCGGATTCGGTGTGGCCGGGTCAATCTCGAGATCCTGCAGCGCCTGCGTCACGACATCGGCACTCAACTCGCCATCGCGCGCGAGCGCGGCCAGTGCGGCCAATGTGATGTAGCGGCTGTCCACTTCGAAAAACCGCCGCAACTCAACGCGCCCGTCGCTACGCCCAAACCCGTCCGTCCCCAGCACCGTATAGCGGCCCGGGATCCAGCGCCCCACGGTCTCGGCCAGCGCCTTGATGTAGTCTGACGCGGACACGACCGGCCCGCTGCCTTCGCGCAGGCACTGCGTCACATAGGGCACGCGCGCATGCTGACCGGGGTGATGCAGGTTCCAGCGGTCAACATCAATGGCGTCCTTGTACAGTTCCTTGTAGCTCGTGACGGACCACACGTCCGCCGCCACGCCATACCGCTCCTCGAGCATCGCCGCCGCCTTGAGCGTTTCGTTGAGAATCGCCCCGCTGCCCATCAACCGGGTGCGCACCGTGGCCTGCGTCAGCGGTGACGCGCGGAATCGATACATCCCCTTGAGAATCCCCTCTTCGCAACCCGCCGGCATGGGCGGTTGCAGATAGTTCTCGTTCATCAGGGTGATGTAATAGAACACGTCGTCGCCTTTGGCGTACATCCGGTGCATGCCCTGCTGAATGATCACCGCGACTTCGTAGGCAAATGCCGGATCGTAAGCCATGAGGTTTGGCACAGGCAACGCGAGCACGTGACTGTGCCCGTCCTGATGCTGCAACCCCTCGCCAGACAGCGTGGTGCGGCCCGCCGTGGCGCCGAGGAGGAACCCCTTGCAGCGGCTGTCGGCCGCGGCCCAGACCAGGTCCCCCACGCGCTGCAGACCGAACATGGAATAGTATATGTAGAACGGAATCGTGTTGATGCTGTGCACGGAATAGGCCGTGCCCGCCGCAATGAACGAGCTCAACGAGCCGGCCTCGGTGATGCCTTCCTCGAGAATCTGCCCGTCGCGCGCTTCTTTATAGTACAGCAAATTGTCCTTATCGACCGGCTCGTAGAGCTGTCCGAGGTGGGAATAAATGCCGCACTGGCGGAACAGCGCTTCCATGCCGAACGTGCGTGCCTCGTCCGGCACAATCGGCACGATCAGCTTGCCGATCACCGGATCACGCAACAACTTGGCGAGCATGCGCACAAAGGCCATCGTCGTTGAGACTTCGCGATCCCCTGTGCCTTCACGAAATTCCGCGAACGTTGCATCCCCGGGCGTATTGATCTTGGCTGCCGGGGCATGCCGCATCGGCTGAAAGCCCCCCAGTGCCTTGCGCCGTTCCTGCATGTAGTGCGCCTCAGGCGAATCGTCGGCGAACCGATAAAACGGCAGGCCATTGACTTCGTCATCCGACAGCGGGATCTGGAATCGCGTCCGGAATGCCAGCAACTCCGACTCATTGAGCTTCTTCTGCTGGTGGGTGACGTTCTTCCCTTCCGCGCTTTCTCCGAGTCCGTACCCCTTGATGGTCTTCGCCAGAATCACCGTGGGCGCCGCGCGATTGTTCATCGCCGCCTTATACGCCGCGTAAACCTTGTCGGGATCGTGTCCGCCGCGCCGCATGCGCTGGAGCTGCTCGTCCGAGAGATGTTTGACCATTTCCCGCAGCCGCGGATCCTTGCCGAAAAAATCCTCGCGGATGAAGGCGCCGTCTTCGACCACGTACTTCTGGTACTGACCGTCCACGACCTCACCCATGCGACGCACGAGTGCCCCGTCCTCATCCTTTTCCAGCAGCGCATCCCAATCGTTGCCCCAGACGACCTTGATCACATTCCAACCGGCGCCACGGAAGGCCGCTTCCAATTCCTGAATGATCTTCCCGTTGCCGCGGACAGGTCCGTCGAGGCGTTGCAAATTGCAATTGATCACGAAGACAAGATTTTCGAGCTTCTCACGCGAGGCCAGGGTGATCGCCCCCAGCGATTCGGGTTCGTCGGTCTCGCCGTCGCCAAGGAATGCCCACACCTTCTGATCCGACGGCGCCTTGAGTCCGCGGTCTTCGAGATACTTGATGAAGCGCGCATGGTAAATCGCCGTGATCGGCCCGAGGCCCATGGATACCGTGGGGAAATTCCAGAACGTCGGCATGAGCCAGGGATGCGGATAGGAGGAGAGCCCCGGTCCATCCCCCAGTTCCTGTCGGAAATTTCTCAGATGCTCGACGGACAGCCGTCCCTCGATAAACGCGCGCGAATAGATGCCCGGCGCCGCGTGCCCCTGAAAATAGATGATATCGCCAGGATGATTCTCGGTGCGCCCGCGGAAGAAGTGGTTGAAACCGACTTCATACAACGTGGCGGCCGAGGCGTACGTGGAAATGTGCCCGCCAATGCCTTCTTTCTCCCGATTGGCGCGCACGACCATGGCCATGGCGTTCCAGCGGGCCACATTCTTGATGCGGCGCTCCATTTCGCGATTGCCCGGATACGGCGGCTGTTCCTGGAACGGAATCGAATTGATGTAAGGCGTGCTCGAGGAGATCGGCATGCGCACCGCCCGATTGTGGGCATGCACCGCCAATTCGCGCATGAGCTGGCGCACGCGCTCCGGCCCGCCACGCGACAGCACTTCATCCAGGGAATCCAACCATTCCCTCGTCTCGACGGCATCCAATTGGGGGTCCGGCTGAACGGCGTCGGCCATGCGATTTCTCCACTGCGGGACAATGCCCGACAACGAATCCGATCTCGGCACGCAAAGGGGGGAAAGTAATCTGCCGGGGTCCCGCCATCAAGCGCAAAAGGCTGAGACACGGTGGCATCCGCCTGGCGCCGCAGACATTGTCGCCCCCTCCCTGCGCCTGCTACACTCCCAACATGGGCGCACGGATTTCAGCAGGTGGAATATGAACATGCTGCGCGAGCTGCCTCGCCCCCGCCAGATCGTTCTCGGCGTCACCCTCGCGCTGTTCCTGCTCTGGGTTGCCCTGCATCTCGGCACGCTCACCGCCACCCAGGATGGCTGGATTCGTTTCGCCCTGACCACCGCATTCGGCCTCCTGATCGTCCTGCGCCCAAAACCCAGGCGCACGCTTCACCCGGAATACGCCGGCGCGCCACTCTCCGTCCTCGCCTGCATTCCCGGCGTGGCCTGTGTCCTTATGGGATTGATTCTCCATGTGCAACAAATCGAGTGGATCGGCATCCTCCTGATCCTCTGGGGCTGCCTGCGCTGGAGCCTGCCAACCAGCCACCGCCATGACGTCTTTCTCGCCCTCCTGCTGCTCTACTGGGCTCACCCTCTGCCTTCTCAGATCTTCGGCCCGCTTCAGATCGCCATGCAGAAAATGTCGGTGCAGGGCACGGAATGGCTCCTGGTCGGCTGCGACGTTCGCGTCTGGGCCGATGGCCTGGTGCTGCGCACCGGCTTCAGCACCTATGAAGTGCCCGCCTGGTGCAGCGGCATGCGCACGGCCACCACCGTATTCCTCCTCGCCTTGGGCCTCGGCATTCTAAATCGCTTCCGCTGGTGGGAATGCGCCCTGACCATCGTGGCGGCCCTCATCCAGGCCTTGCTTCTCAATATTCTGCGCATCGCCCTCATGGTCGTCAGCGTTCCCCGCATCTTTGACATGTCCGCGGCCACCTTCCTCCACAACACCGGTGGCCTGATCGTGATCGCGGCCGTCTTCCTCGTCTATGGCGAGATCAGCCTGCTGCGCCGGCGGCACCAACGGCAACTGCGCCCTCCCCCGACGGAGGTGGACGCACACCTTGAGCACGCGCCGGATTGGCTGCACCTGCGATCCGTTCGCTGGGTGGTGCTTGTTGGCGCGCTGCTCGTGGCCGGGCTGACACTCGCCGTCTATCGCAATGGCCCCGGCAACCGCCTCGCCGTGTTGAAAGACGTGGCGACGGCAGCGCATGACGCCGAGAATCACGAGGAGGCCATTCACTTCGCTGAGATCGTGCTCGCGGCGGACCCGTCCGACACCGATTGGCATCTCAAAAAACTGCGCATCTTGCTCACGCTGCGGCGCTATGAGGACGTGCTGACCGCCGCCGACCGCATGCCCGAGCTTGGCAACTTGCAAGCGCACGAACGCAACGTGCTGCGCGCCTATGCCCTCATGGCCTTGGACCGGATCGACGAGGCCGCGGACATCGTACGCATACTGCCCAACCCCATCCGCCGCGCCAATCCACGCGTCGCCATGATCCTGGCCGTCATGGCCTTCCGCGCGGACGACCCCGCCGGCGTGGCCGACAGCATCCTGCTCGCCGCGCGCTGGAAACCGAATCTGGAGCGCATCCGCCTGATGTTCCCCTATCTCCGCCAGCACCGCCAGTGGTCCGCCATCGCCGATACCGACAGCACGGATCCGCACCAGCTTCCCGAGGCCGCATTCTCCGCAATCGAAGCCTTCATGAACCTTGACCGCATTCCGCCGGTCGCACGCTTGACCAGCTACGCCATGGGCCGCTGGCCCGGCGATATGCGCATCCTTGAACCGCTCTTTTTCATGTCGGTCAAGCGCACGGACAGCGCCTGGGAATTGCGCTTCCGCGAACAGCTGCGCCTGTTTGCCGACCAAAGCACGGATCCGGATGCGTTGTTCCCCCTCTTTAAAAAATGCTTCAACGTGGGCCGCCCCGATCTGGCCTGGCATGTCTACCGCCGCCTGCAGTCCCTCGACCCGCAGCACCCCGCCCTGGCCATGGCTCTCGTGCGCTATGGCGACCAGTGGTTTTCCTTTCGCCGCCGTTCATTGGGCATTCCCGGTAATACACCTCAGGACACACTTGATCTGCGGGCCTACTTCCACGCCGCACGCCAGTTGCGCGCCTGGCACCCCTTCACCGCCTTGATCCCGGAAGGCGACGCACTGTCCGTCGACAACATTCTCGCCGCCCGTCAGACCTTCCTCGACCGCGCGCTGGCGGAATTTTCCCTGCGCGCGGATCGTCACCAGCTATCGCCCCCCATGCGCTACCTCCAAGCCAGCGCCCTCGAACTGGCCGGCCGCCATGGCGATGCCCGCGAGTTGCTGCAGCGCATCGCCAACGACATTCCCGGCGAAGCCCGCACGGCCCGCGTCGCCCTCTCGGAAATGTTCGAGCGCCTGAACGACTGGCAGAACGTCTACGAAACCCTCCGGGGATTCATGGATGATCCAGACGCCGCCTTGACACCGAGCCTGCGCTTCGGGCGTGCCACCATGAACCTTCGTCTCGGAATCATGGCCCTGCACACGGCCCGCGAAATCTGCCGACGCTACCCGCGTTCGGCGCAGGCGGATGCCCTGCTGGCCACGGCGTTGCTGCAGACCAGCGCGCCCGACGAAGCCCTCGCACTTCTGGATTCGCCACGCCCCCGCCATATTCGCGAACTGGAGGTGTTGCGCGCCCAGACGCTGTTCATGACGCAACGGTATCGCGAGGTCGAGGAGTTCTGTCACACCGTGCTGTTGTCACGCCCGCCGATTCATGCGGACAGCCCGCAGCGCCTGCTCCTGCCGCCTGCCGAATCGGCACACCACTGGCACCAGTTTTACGTGCCCACCGCCGCCCAGTTCGCACACAACGCCGCGCTACTGCGCGAGAATGCGGCCACCACCGCCAGCCCCTTTCTGAAACCGCTGATGACGGCCTGGCTGAACTGCCATGCCGCCGGGGGCGCCAGCAACACAACCATCCGTACCCGCTGGGAGGCCATCGGTCGCGACAACGTCGAGCGCGCCCTGGCCCTGAATCAACTGACCTTACTCCTCTGCCACTACGAACGCTTTGGCGAAGCCCGGGACGCGGCCGAGCGCGCCTGCGAACTGCTCCCCGCCAGCGCCACCCTCTGGCGCTGGTACGTGAGCCTCAGCGAGGCCGACCCCATACAGATTGCCCGGGCGCGTCAGGCCTGTCCCGACGATCCCGAACTGTGGCTCGCCGCGCTCATCCACACCGCCCGCACCGCGCCTGCAGACGTCCAGACGTTCTTGACCGAAACCGCTGCCACCCGTGCCACCTTCCCGACCGAAACCCTGGCGCGCGCTGGCGAATTTCTGCGGCGCCACGACCTGGCCGACGCCGGCGCCCGCGTCCTGCGCGAAGCCACACCGCGCGCCGCCGGCTCGTTGCCCATCTACCTGCAAGGCTTGCGCACGGCCCTCGCGGAAGAAGATCGCGAATGGGCCACAACCTGCACCAAAGCGGCCATCGCCTGCGCCCTGCGTCCCACAACCTCACTCTATCGCCAAATGATCGACATCAAGACCGCAGACGGAGAGCCCACCGCGGATCTGGATCTCATCGAGGCCCTCAAACGCCTCTGCCAGGTCGAACCCGACAACGCCCTATGGCCGCAGATGCTTGGCTACGTTCGCTTCAAGCGTGGCGGATGGGACGTGCGCGATGCCTTTACGCAAATGAGCGCCGCACTCGCCAACGGCGCCACCAATCTCCTGACATTCAGCATCGCCGCCGAATCCGCCCGCCAGCTGGGCAATCACGAACGCGCCGTGGAAATCCTGCGTTTGGGCCTCAACCTCTATCCGAACGATCTCGAATTTCTGAACAACCTCGCGACCTGCCTCACGCAAACCCCGGATGGCCTGCCTGAAGCGCAGACGCTGCTGCCGCGACTGGAGGCGCTGCACGCCGACGATCCCAGTGTGCTCGACACCATGGCCGAGATCCACGTAGCCGCAGGTGATGCGGCCGCCGCACGTGACCTCATTGAAAGAATCCGGCCCCTAGTAACAGAAGGCTCCACGCTGTGGTTCCGCACGCACATGCACGAGGCCAGACTTCTCGCGGCCACCAATGCACTCGCCCGTGCCCAGGAAATACTGGAAACCGCCGCACGCGATGCCTCCATATTGCCGGATGAAGAATTGCTCACGGCGAACCGCCTGCTGGCGGAATGGCGCAGCCGCCGCAGCGATAACCCGGCAGTAGCCTCACGAACCAATGCGCTGCAACGCCCCCTGCCAGATGACACGGAACCTACGACGGCCCCGAACCCGGCGGACCATCCGGACGCCCCGTGGCGTCGACCTTCCGACGACGGTTTATGAGTCCGGCAAGTAGCACCGCGCCAAGCAGCGCCAGCTGCCCCGGCTCCGGAACCAACAGTCTGAAATTGTCGAGCCCGTACATCTCGACGCCCGCGTCCTCACGTAAAATATATTTGCCAATCCAATCGATGGCGGCCAAGTCCGCGAGGAACTGTTCCGCTGTCTCATCGTATCCCGGCAGCGCATTGGACGTGTAAAAATCAAAGGCAATGGTTGAGGCCGACGGCCAATTGGCCGTAAAGAAATCCGAGGCATTGACGTAAAGCACGTCCTCCCACTCCACCACGCCGATTTCCGGTTCTGTTGTTTCCGGAAACGTGATGGGCATCCACCCGTTCGGATTGCCGCCCGTGGTCGCGTATCCCAGGACGACGTCGTTATCGAGCGAGTTCGAGGGATGTGGCCCACGGTCCCAACCATGGCGGGCAATCGCGATGCCGGCGGCCGGCTTTGCCAGGAACGCCAAACCCGCCAGCGCCACCGCCAGGCGCACACCCCACGTCATGGAAAAACAATTCTTCACATCAGCAAGCTGCTTACGGCCCCTCCACTTCGATGCGATAATAGAGCACCGGCGTATTGGAGACCACGGGTGTCAGGTACAGATTTTCCGGCAGCGTGGCCGGAACACCGGTCGCGATCTGATCGAAATTCGTGTGCGCCAGATCGAGCGTGCGCCACACCGCATAGATCCGATCTGCAATGGCGTTCCAACGCAACATCACCCCCTCCACCGGCGTGCCGGGCGGCTCCGCGCCGCGTGCAATTTGCGCTGCGAACCGTGAATCCCCATCGCGGGGGTTCGTGTTACCGGACTGATTGGCGATATCCAGCGAGTTCTGATATCCAGCTCCAATCGCTGCGCCGTCCGCACCGGTGACCACCGGTGACCACCGTTGCCTTATTCGCATCATTCACTCATGTTCTGCCGGTTGTATCAGTTCCCCAGGTAGACGGAGCAGCCTCAAGGCACGTGCTGCCTGACACGTAGAATATCTTGCCGCCACCCGGACCAGTGGAACCAAGATTGCAGGCCCGCGCGGCCGGCACCATCACCCTCGCGAGCATGCCGAAACACAGAAACCGACCTGCTGTTCGAGTGATACGACTCATAACCCGTCTCGTCCCTTTACCCCTGCTGGATCAAAACACCCTCTAAAAAACGTTGGCGCAAAAGAATAGGACGGCGATCAGGAATCGCGGGAACGGGTTAATCCGCACAGTCCGCAACAATGGTGCTGAATGCGGTGCATGCCCCCG
Organism: Verrucomicrobiota bacterium; assembly: GCA_027620105.1. GTDB lineage: Bacteria > Verrucomicrobiota > Kiritimatiellia > UBA8416 > JAIOPI01 > JAIOPI01. The sequence continues at coordinate 13,367 of JAQCIA010000017.1, forward strand.
CGTGTATCCCCTCGAATTTAGGCAGTTCGGTCATCGTGGAGCCTACAGAGAAAGGCTCAAAAGATCAAGGATTCAATGCAATTCGAATGTCATACCAAGTTGTTAGGGTTTCGTGTTTTCGCATCCCGAAATGGGCTTACGGCGGGCGCAGCCAGTTCCCCGCGCGCCATGCTTCACGGCAGGCGAATCGCCGGCACTTGCCGCTGGTGGTGCGCGGCAGTCGCGCCGGTGGCAGCAGGGAATGGCACTGACTTAAGCCTGGTTTGGGATGCGCTCAAGAACGGCTCGCGGGACACTCGCCCTCCAATTGCGGACATTCTGGGCCGATGGAGGGCGAGCGTCCCGCGA
>JAQCIA010000018.1 GCA_027620105.1 Verrucomicrobiota bacterium
CGGCAGCGCGGTCGGAAGGTCGATTGGTAAAGTGTATTGTGAAGGGCTGACCCTAGTGGTGCCTAGTGGTGCCCGCGCGGTGGGCTGGCGAGTCCACGCTACACCATGCCCCCGCATCGACGCCGCCGCCATGACGTGCTGCCCCGCTGGCCGCCCTACAGCACGCCGTAGCGCCTCGCCGTTTTCCTACCCTGCGGCCTGATGGGACCGCTTAGGTAGGCACGCAAAACCTAAACCGGTTAGGTTTGTGTGGAAACAGTATCAATTTATGATTCGCCAACGTCTGCGCTATGGAGCAGAGGCCGCAAGCGTCAGGAGGAACCATGATGCCATTACACTCACGGAGTGCATGCCTTCCGACTCTCATTGATTGGCCGGAGCATGCTTCCCCCTTTGAGCCTCTCTTACCGGCAGGGGGAAAGGGGGGGACGTACCCCCTCGGCATGGCTACTGCACCCTCGTAGGTAGCCCCTCTCCCATCACTCACGCTGCTGCCGTGAATCCTTGATGCACATCAGCACCGCGTTGCTTATAAAACGTGGTCTCGTCGCCCGCTTGCACTCCAGGAGTGAAAGATCGTCAAGGCCCGCCGCCCCACACCCACCGCCAAGGGCGGCCCTGACCTGCTGGCTGCCCGGCTGGCTGCCCTACAGCACCCCGTAGCGCCTCGCCGGTGCCCGTAGAACAACCGAGCGCCACCCGAGCCTTGCCCTACCGCCTGCCCCCGGTTTGTCGGTTTTGGCGGGTTTGTCGGGCGGGGGGGGTGGAAAATGCATCACTCCAAGCGCCCCGCCGCGATGGTGAACTTTCGTTCCTGTAGCCTTTGTGTATCCCTTTCGTGCATCCTACAGAGTGAATGCGAGGGTACAGATGGAAACACAAGGGACACCCGAAAAGAGCCAACAAACCCGCATTTACTGCGGGAATTGGCCAGTTTTCGAGGGTTTTCGGATGGAGGCGCGAAGCGGAATTGAACCGCTGTACGGGGATTTGCAGTCCCCTGCCTAACCACTCGGCCATCGCGCCCGAATCGGAAAGTAGCGCTACTACTTCTTCTTGCTGAGGCGTTTCACTTTCACGGCCGCCTTCAGGCGCTTCAGGCGGCGGATTCGGCGCTTACGCTTCAGTCGCGGTTTGAGTTGTTGTCCCATAAGCCGTCCAAATAATCAGAAATCCGGATGCGGAGCAATGACGAAGCGCTGAAAGCGATCCGATTCCTCAAATCATGCCTTTTGCCATGCACCGCTACCCCAAAAGATGCCTCACGCCATCCCGCTCGCCTTCCAACTCCTTAATTGTGACCGCGAGCTTTTCCTGCGCGTAGGCGCTGTGCGTCAGGCCATCCACGAGCGCGCACCCCTTACCATCCGACCGCACGGGGTAGCCGAAGACAAGCCCTTTCGGCACGCCGTAGCGACCATCCGAGGGCACCGCGACCGAAAAACATTCGCCCGCTGGCGTGACCGACACCAGTTCGCGCACCGTCTTCGCCACGGCATTGGCTGCCGAAGCAGCCGAGGATGCCCCGCGTGCCTTGATAACCGCCGCGCCGCGCTGTTGCACAGTTGTCAGGAACTCTCCTTCCAGCCAGGCTTGATCCGGAATGACCTCCGTCACGGCCTTGCCTCCGATCGTCGCGTGGAAGTAGTCGGGGAACATGGTCGGCGAATGGTTGCCCCAGATTGCAAGGTTCTTCACCGTACGCACGGGCACACCCGCTTTCTGCGCCAGCTGCGTCATCGCACGATTCTGGTCGAGCATCGTCATGGCGAAAATCTGCGCGGCCGGCAATCCCGAGGCATGCTGGCAAATCAACGCGTTGGTGTTGCACGGATTGCCCACGACCAGCACACGGCACCCCTTGGCGGCGTTTTTGCCGATGGCCTTGCCCTGCGCCGTGAAAATGCCACCGTTGATGTTCAGCAGATCCGCACGCTCCATGCCCGCCTTGCGCGGCACGGCCCCCACCAGCAGGGCAAAATCCGTTCCCTCAAAGGCCACATCCACATCGGACGTGGTTGTCACCGACGCCAACAGGGGAAACGCGCAGTCGTCGAGCTCCATCCGCACCCCTTCCAGGGCACCGAGCGCGGCCGGCAGCTCCAGCAGGCGCAGATGCACACCCGTGTCCGGTCCGAACATGTCACCAGATGCGATGCGGAATAGCAGGGCGTAGCCAATTTGGCCGGCGGCCCCAGTGATGCTGACGCGGACGGATTTGCTGGGCATGACGATTCTTCCTCCAATGCGACTGTTCAGCCGCGAAACGTACGAGCGCCGCCGCGCCAAGTCAATGCTGCAGCATAATCCACTGGCCAGTGCCGCCCGCCGCAGGTAGCTTCACCCATGATCTATCTCGACCACAATGCGACCACACCACTGGCCCCCGAAGTGCTGGCCGCCATGGAACCCTGCCTGCGCGAACATTGTGGCAATCCCGCCAGCCTGCACCGACTCGGTACACAGGCCGCCCGACGCGTGGACGCGGCCCGCACCGCCGTCGCCCGGCTGATCGGCGCCGATGCCTCCGAGATCATTTTCACCGCTGGCGGAACGGAAAGCAACAACCTGGCCCTGCGTGGCGCCTGGGAAGCGGGCACGTTTGCGCGCCTGGTCACGTCACGCGTGGAGCACCCGTCGGTTCAAGAAGTCTGCCGGTGGTTAGAAGCGAAATCCGGCACGTCACTCACCACCCTCCCCGTGGATCGCATGGGGCGACTGGACCAGACCGCACTCGCCAACGCCCTCACCCCCAGCCCCGCGCTCGTCAGTGTCATGTGGGCGAACAACGAAACCGGCGTGCTCTTTCCCATGGCGACAATCGCGGAACGTGTGAAACACGCCGGCGGCTCTCTGCACACCGACGCCGTCCAGGCCGTGGGACGCATCCCCATTGACCTGCGTGCCGTGCCGGTGGACCTACTGTCGCTGTCGGCGCACAAGCTGGGCGGGCCTAAGGGCATCGGCGCGCTGTTCGTTCGCCGCGGCACCCCGCTTGCGCCCCTGTTGCTGGGCGGCGGTCAGGAACGGGGCCTGCGCGGTGGGACGCTGAACGTGCCGGCGATCGTGGGCCTGGGTGCCGCCTGCACGCTCGCCCAATCACGCCTGGCAGACATCCCACGCCTCACACAACTCCGCGACCACCTCGCGCAAGCGCTCCTGGCACAGTGCCACGGCGCAGTCGTTCATGGAGATCAGGCGCCGCGCCTGCCCAACACCCTGAGCCTGCGCTTCCCCGGTGTCGCCGGCGAATCACTGCTCCTGCATTTGGACGACGCCGGCATCGCCGTTTCGACCGGTGCCGCCTGCAGTTCCGGCAAACATGCACCGTCCCACGTCATCCTCGCCATGGGCGTCCCCGCCCGGGAGGCGGGATCCGCCATCCGATTCAGCCTCGGCCCCGATACCACGGAAGCCGACATCGCTCACGCCATCGCCCAAACCGTTGCGGCAGTCAACGCCTTGCACGCGCGCTGAACGGCGATGGTCTCGCGAATGCGGGACCAAACAGGTCGCGCTGGCGGCTGACCCGGAACGACTCCGACAAAAACGAACGTGGCGACGCCGCGTATTCGCGTCCATCGGCGTGCATTCGCGGCTTCCAACCCAATCGTTGCGATTCAGCCAAGCGGGCGGAATCCCGGACAACCGCGCCGGCCATGCCGTCCGTGCGACACAGCCGCCAAACATTCAGGGAAAACGCACAAACCGGGCGCCTTCATTCTTGCTTTGACGGCCCACATGCGGCATCGTCCCGAGTTCGTGGCCGGGGACGTGACACCTGTCGGTACAGATCCGATGTCCGTCACGGACGTCACCCCAGCGCAGGAATCGCACAACGGGAGAAAGTAAATGGTCTCAGCCGCGGCTCTGAAAAAATTCAAGGTCCCCAAGGAACTGGAAGACATTCTCAGGGCCTGCCCCGGCTACACCATCGCCGACAACGTGACGGAACTGGTTGCCCTCGCCTGTTGCGATCAGGTGAACGGATGGCACGAAGTCGCCTACGACATTCCCGGCAAGGGGCGCATCGTCGAAGCGCAAGTTTGCCGCGTCAAGAATGGCATCGCCGCCAACTATATGGAGGCCTACATGCGCCGGCGCGACCCGGACTGCATGGTTATCGGCGACGACCGGCCCACGAATAAGGCCACCTACAAAGAGCGCTTCGGCCAGGATTTCGAGGTGACGCGCCAGGCAACCTTCGACTGGTTGAAGACCCAGGAACTGTGCATGTTCCCCTTCATCGCCGGCGGCGTCGGCATCGGTATGGATGCGATCGTCGTGGCACCGGCCAACGCGGGATTCTTTGCGCTTGGGCTCGCCTTGATGCAGGGCATCATCAGCCAGGATCAGCTCTCCAAGGACTTTTCGCCCAAGTCGATCATCTACGTGGCCCCCCCGTTTCGCCATACGCATTTCGAAGGCAAGCAACTCGTCGTCCACAACCGGCGCCAGGGCGTGCACGAACTCTTCAGCTACAACCTCTACCCCGGTCCCAGCGCCAAGAAGGGCATCTATGGCGTCCTGCTGAACCTCGGCGAAACGGAAAAATGGGTCACGGCGCATTGCTCCACCGTGCAGGTCATCACACCCTACGGCAACAAGGTTGTCATCATGCACGAAGGCGCCAGCGGCGGCGGCAAGAGCGAAATGCTCGAGCACATTCACCGCGAGCGTGACGGGCGCCTCCTGCTGGGCCACAACACCATCGACGGCGAGGACCGCTACGTCGTGCTGCCCCGCGGCTGCGATCTGCGCCCGGTCACCGACGACATGGCCCTCTGTCACCCCTCGCTGCAGAAGGGCGACGGCAAGCTGACCCTCATGGATGCCGAAGACGCCTGGTTCGTCCGCGTGAATCACATCGAGCGCTACGGCATTGATCCACACCTCGAGGAATTATGCGTCCACCCGCCGCGGGAACTGCTCTTCCTCAATATCAAGGCCGTGCCTGGCGCCACCACGCTGATCTGGGAACACACGGAGGACGAGCCCGGCGTCCCCTGCCCGAATCCGCGGGTGATCGTTCCGCGTGATATAGTTCCCGATGTCGTGAAGGGATCCATTCCCGTGGACGTGCGCAGTTTCGGTGTTCGTACGCCGCCTTCGAGCCGCAAGAACCCGGGCTATGGCATCATCGGCCTCTTCCATGTGCTGCCACCCGCCCTGGCCTGGTTGTGGCGCCTCACCGCCCCGCGCGGCTACGCCAACCCCAGCATCGTCGACTCGGAAGGCATGAGCTCGGAAGGCGTCGGTTCCTACTGGCCCTTCGCCACGGGCCGCCGCGTGGATCAGGCCAACCTGCTGCTGCAGCAGATCATCGCCACGCCCAAGTCAAAATACATCCTGTGTCCGAATCAGCACATCGGCGTCTGGAACGTAGGCTTCATGCCGCAGTGGATCGCCCGCGAATACATGGCCCGCCGTGGTGGCGCCCACTTCAGCACCGAACAGGTTGTCCCCGCCCGCTGCCCGCTGCTCGGCTACGCGCAAAAAACCCTCATGGTGGAGGGGCAGACCATCGGCAACTGGTTCCTGCGCGTCGATACGCAGCCGGAAGTGGGACCGGAAGGCTACGACATGGGCGCGGCCATCTTGCGCACCTTCTTCCATAAGCAGCTCGTCACGTTCCAGGAAGATGACCTGATGCCCCTGGGCAAAACAATCATCAGCTGCTGTCTGGACGACGGCTCCGTCACGGACTACGAAGCGCTGATCAACACGGCACCGCTCCTCGTTTCCGAATAGCCGCGCGACGGGATTGCCGGGCGGCGCGGGTGATCACGCCCCGGGCCTGCATTTTCTAAAAATCCTCCGATTCCAGCAACCGCTTGATAACTGAACCTTCGTTCCGCTACCCTGCGGCGTGACCACCACCCCCTTCACCCTCGCCGCCTACACGCGGGCCATCGTGCATCTGGATGCCGATGCCTTTTTTGCCTCGGTCGAGCAGGCGCTCGTGCCGGCCCTGCGCGGCAAGCCGCTCGTCACCGGCAGCGAACGCGGCATCGTGGCCTGCGCAAACTACGCCGCCAAGGCCGCGGGCGTGAAACGCGGCGTCCCCCTCGGCATGGCCAAACAACTTTGCCCCGGCCTCATCGTCGTGCCCAGCGATTACGAAGCCTACAGCCTCTTCTCGAAACGCATCTTTAACATCATGCGGCAGTTCACCCCCATCGTGGAGGAGTACTCCATCGACGAAGGCTTCGCCGACATCACCGGTCTGCGCCGCGTGTTTCACGCTTCCTACGAGGACATCGCCCACCGCATGCAGGACGCCATCCGCCAGCAACTGGACATCAGTGTCTCCGTTGGCCTGAGCACATCCAAATCCCTAGCCAAGCTGAGTTCCAAATTTCGCAAACCCAACGGATTCACCGCCGTGCAGGGACGCCACATACACCTCCTGCTCGCCCGCACCCCGCTGGAGGCCGTCTGGGGCTTTGGTCCCAACACCGTGAACCTGCTGCACAAACACGGCTTGCGCACCGCGCTGGATTACGTATCGCGCCCCGAAGCCTGGGCCGCCAAATTGCTGCACAAACCCGGCCGTGAAATCTGGCACGAACTGCGCGGCCATGGCATGTGGCCGGTGAACACGGAGGAAAAATCCACCTACGCCACCATCTTGAAATCCAAAACGTTTGCCCCATCTTCGCATGACCGCGAGCTGGTCTTTGCCCAACTGATCCGGAATGTCGAAGGCGCTTTCCAGAAGGCCCGCCGCTTCCGCCTGCGCCCGCGCATGCTGGCCGTGATCCTGCGGCACCAGGATTTCCACCACGACGGGCTCGAAGCCAGACTCAACCGCCCCACCGCCTGCCCCGTCGAGGTGATGCCCCTGATCCGCCACCTGTTTGAACAACTCTTCCACGCCAATGCCGAGTACCGCGCCACCATGATCATCCTCGGCCAGCTCGCGCCCGACACCGGGGATCAACTCGACTTCTTCGAAGACCGCCTGCGCCTGGATAAGATTCGCCAGGTGACGCAAGCGGTGGACAAGATCAACGCGGCCTTCGGCAAACACACCCTGGCCTCCGGTAGCGCCTTGCACCTCCAACGCAAGACCGCCCACCGGCGCGACGAGGCCCCCACCCGCCACGCGCAACTGCTCCACGGCGAAAACGCCCTGCAACGCCTCGGCATCCCACGCTTGGGAATTCGGGTATGAACCCGGCTGAGGAATCACCGCGCAAGGCCGCCATGAACGCGAAGTCCGGAGCCCATTCCGCACCGCTGACCCCATGCGCGCCTATTCGCGTCCATCCGTATTCATCCGCGGTATCAGCCGTCCGCGTCCGCCTCCCCCCGGGGAAAGGACCGAGGTGAAGGGCCCCGCGCACATTGACTGTTCAATTCCGCGTGACAATCCCGTGCATGCTGTGAAAATGGCCACGGTCACAGTCAAGGAGCCCAGCATGCACCGTATCGGCATCGATTTTGGCGGAACGAAAATTGAAGGAATCGTGCTCGACGCGCAAGGACGCGAGCAGACGCGCAAACGCATTCCCACCGAACAGGCCCAGGGCTACGAATCCATCGTGACCCGCATCGGTGCCCTATGCCAGGAACTCGCCGCGCAGGTGGGCGGACCCCATACCATCGGCGTCGGCATCCCCGGTGCCATCTCGCTCAAGACCGGGTGCGTCAAAGGCTCCAACACCGTCTGCACCATCGGCCGCCCGCTTCAGCAGGATCTCGAACGCGCCATCGGAAAGCCCATCGGCATCATGAACGACGCCAATTGCTTCGCCATGGCCGAGGCCATCCTCGGCGCCGGTCGGGGCAAGCAGCTCGTCTTCGGCGTGATCATGGGCACGGGCTGCGGCGGCGGCATCGTGTTCGACGGCAAGGTCCTGAACGGCCTGCAATCCATCGCCGGCGAGTGGGGCCACATGTCGATCAACCCCGCTGGCCCTCTGTGCTACTGCAAATCACGCGGCTGCGTGGAAACCTATATCAGCGGCGGCGGCCTTCAGCAGCGCTACGCGGAACAAGTTGGGACGCAATTGACCTTCATGGACATTGTTGCACGGTATCGCGCGGGCGACCCGGCCACCGCGGCCTTCATGCAGCAGTTCTTCGAACACTTTGGCCGGGCCGTGGCCAACCTGATCGCCGTCCTCGACCCCGATATCATCGTGCTCGGCGGCGGCGTTTCCAATTTCGACGAGCTCTACACCAGCGGCGTCGCCGAAGTGGCGAAACGCATTTTCAGCGACAGCCTTGAAACCCCGATCGTGAAGCACCAGATCGGCGATTCCGCCGGCGTGATCGGTGCGGCGCTGATCGGGGTTTGAGGAATTGGAGAAACCGCGCAGGAACCGCAATTTGACGCGAATGAACGCGAATCGGCATTGCCGATAAGCGTCGCCGATTTTCACGGCGTGCCCGTTTCGCGTCAGTTCGCGCCCAGTCGCGGTTCTTATTCTGCGGAGCCCCATGACCCAGGCCACACAACATCGTGCCTGCCAGAATGTCTTCTGCGGCATCGCCGGCTGGTCCTACCCGGATTGGGACGGTTATGTATATCCCGCCAGCACACGCGACAAGCTGCGCTATGTCGCCGCCTACTTCGACGTCATCGAGATCAATTCCACCTTCTATCGCCCGCCCGATCCGCGCACGGTCGCCAGCTGGCTGGAACGCACCCGCGATCTGCCAGAATTCCACTTCACGGCGAAGATTCACCAGGACGTGACGCACCGGGGCCGCATTGAACCGGCCACCGTGATGGCGTTCCGGAATTCCTTTGCGCCCATGGTCGCCGCCGGTCGCCTGCGCCACCTGCTCGCGCAGTTCAAACATGATTTCGCGGATGCTGCGGATACCCGCCGCCATTTGGAACAAGTGGCGGATGCCTTTGGCGGCATGGGCACCCTGACCCTGGAACTGCGGCACCGCTCCTGGCAGGAATCGGACGTGCGGCCTTTCCTCGCTGAGCTTGGCGTGACCGTGGCTAATCTCGACTACCCGCTGGCCAAAACTTCGTTCGACCTGCCGGCCACGGGGATCGGTGAACATGCCTACCTGCGCCTGCATGGACGGAATGCGGCGGCCTGGTTCAGCAGAGGCGCCGGACGCGACGAGAGCTACAACTACCTGTACAGCCCGCAGGAACTGGATGCGATTGCCCAGCGGGCGCGCGAAATCGCCACGCTCTCGAAATCACTGACGTTGATTGCCAACAACCACTACCGCGGGAAGGAAGCCGCCAATGCGCTGGAAGCCAAGGCCCTGCTGCAAGCCCGCCGGGTTCCCGTTCCGCCGCTCCTCCTGAAGCACTACCCCACCCTCAAAGCCATCGCCGCGCCGGAGCGCCAGGTGAATGATCTCTTTGGTTGATGCGCAGAGAATGCGGATCGCACGAACCACGGAGTCACGGGGATCGAAACAAAGTTCCGAGGCGAAAACCTCTCGCCCCTGAAAACAGGCAGACTCCGTGCCTGCGTGTCTCCGTGGAGAGTCCGTTTCCGCCGCGCCCCCGCGCTCGGATTACCGGATCTTGTTGGCTTCCCGGCGCTTCTTGATGATTTCGTCGGCGATGCCCAGCGGCACCGCTTCATAGCGCTCGAACTGCATCGTGAAGCTGCCACGCCCCTGCGTCAGTGAGCGCACCGAGTTTGCATAGCCGAACATGTCGTTCAGCGGCACGAACCCGCGGACGACCTTGTCGCCACCCTTGGTTTCCATGGAGTCGATCCGTCCACGGCGGCTGCACACGGATCCCGTCACCGGACCCATGTACTCTTCCGGGCAGGTGGCTTCGACGCCCATCACCGGTTCCAGCAACTGGGGATTGGACTGCAGGAACAGCTCCTTGAAACAGGCACGGCCCGCTTCCTGGAACGCGAAATCGCTCGAGTCAACGTCATGGTAGGATCCGTCCAGCAAGGTCACCGTCATGTCCACCACGGGATAACCGGCATAGGGGCCACGCTCCATCGCGTGAATCACGCCCTTCTCCACCGAAGGAATGAAGTTCGTCGGAATGTTGCCACCCTTGACTTCGTTCACGAAAGAAAAGCCCTTGCCGGGCCCTTCGGGCACCAGACTCAGCACCACATGCGCGTACTGCCCACGACCGCCGGTCTGCTTGATGTGCTTGTATGAACCCTGCACGGATGCGGTTCCGGTCTCGCGATAGGCCACTTCCGGCCGGCCCACTTCACCGATCACGCTGAACTCGCGCTTCATGCGTTCAACGAGCACTTCCAAATGCAATTCGCCCATGCCCGACAGAATGGTCTCGCCCGTTTCCTGATCATAGGACACCAGGAACGTCGGATCCTCATCGGCCAGCGCGCGCAAGGCCACGCCCATCTTGTCGCTCTCGCCCCGGTTGGCGGGCTTGACGCTGATCGACATCACCGGCGTCGGGAACGCAATGGCTTCGAGCACCATCGGCTTGCCTTCCGTCGTGCAGAGCGTGTCGCCCGTGCGCGTTTCGGTCAGCCCGGCAACGGCCACAATGTCACCCGCATAGGCCTCGGTGATCTGTTCCTGGCGGTTGGCGTGCATGCGAATCAGCCGCCCGATGCGCTGCTCCTTGCCGCGGCTGCTGTTCAGCACCACCGTGCCCTGCTTGAGGGTGCCCGAATAAATGCGCACGAAGATCAATTTGCCCATGTGCTTATCGGTGGCAATCTTGAAGGCCAACCCGGAAAAGGGGTCATTGTCGTCCGGCTTCCGCACCATGGTCTCATTCTTGGCGTGGATGACCGGCGGCAGGTCGAGCGGGGACGGCAGGAAGTTCACAACGCCGTCGAGCATGCGTTGCACGCCCTTGTTCTTGAAGCCGGAACCGCAATACGTCGGAACGATGCGCCGCGCCATGGTGCCCTTGCGGATGCTGGCGATAATTTCGGCGTTGCTGATCTCGGCGCCTTCCAGAAACTTTTCAAGCAGCTGGTCATCCAGTTCCGCGCTTTTCTCCACGAGGTTGGCGCGCCACTTCTTGGCGTCCTCCATGTACTCCGCCGGAATCTCTTCCTCGGTAAAGGTGATGCCACGATCCTTCTCGCTGTAGTAAACGGCTTTCATGGCGATCAGATCGATCACGCCATTGAATGTGTCTTCCTTCCCGATGGGGATAACCACGGGGACGGCATTGGCGAGCAGGTTTTCCTGGATTTCCGCGACAACGCCGAAGAAGTCGGCGCCGACCCGGTCCATCTTGTTGATGAAGATCAGCTTGGGCACCGCGTACTTTTCGCTCTGCCGCCAAACCTGTTCCGACTGGGGCTGCACGCCGCCGACCGCGCAATACAGCGCCACAGCCCCGTCGAGCACGCGCAGGCTGCGTTCCACTTCCGCCGTGAAATCCACGTGCCCGGGCGTGTCGATCAATTGAATCGTGTGCCCGGCCCACGACGTGGACGTGGCCGCCGACGTGATTGTGATGCCGCGCTCCTGCTCCTGCTCCATCCAGTCCATGACGGCTGCGCCATCGTGCACTTCGCCGATTTTGTGAATCTTGCCGGAATAGAAAAGAATGCGCTCGCTGACGGTGGTTTTGCCCGCGTCAATGTGGGCTATAATACCGATGTTGCGAACTTTGTTCAGCGGATACTGTCGTTGCATGGTGCTCTCCCCGTGGCCGATGCGGCTTCGGCCGCGCGTTCATGTCGCGCCGCCATGCCATCCTGAGGCATAGTCGGCCCGTCAAAAAGGGGCAGACTATGCGCTCTCAGAGCCGCGGCATCAAGCCAAAACTCGGCGCATTGGCACGCATTTACAGGAATCCGAGGTGTTCACGTGCGAGATATTGGGAGGGGATCTCGCTCACGAAGCGCGATGGCGTGCAATAGATCACCCCACCTTCACGCGTGCGGCGGAGTTCGGGCACGCAAATGCGCAACACATCGCGGGCCCGCGTTACAGCCACATAGAACAGGCGCCGCTCCTCCGCTTCGCCTTCGTCGGACTCGTTCAACGAACGCGCTGAGGGAAACATCCCTTCCACCGCCCACAGCACGATCACCGCCCCCCACTCCAGCCCCTTGGCCTGGTGGACCGTGCTCAGCCGCACCGCCTCGCCGCCGTTTTCTTCTTCCGCGTCATCGCCGTCAACATTCGTCAGCAGGGCGATGCTGCTGAGAAACGTCTCGAGCGACTCCGCGCGGGCCACATCCACCGTGAACGCCCCGATGTCGTCGAGCCGCTCTTCCCAGTTTTCGTACTCACGCTTCAGGCGTTCCGAGAAAAACTCGCCGACGAATTTCTCCACCAGGTCGTCCGCGGACAGGCCGCCGGTCCCCTCTGCCAGCAGTCCCGCGATGACGCTCCACGCCGCCTGCGCCCCTGCCCCCAGCGCACTGCGCACCGTCTCCCGCTGGGCCGGGTCGCCGGCGGCAAAATGCGCGCCGAGTCTGGTCCAGGCCTTCAAGGCCGTGCGCGGCCCAACGCCCGGCAGCAGCCCCAGCATGCGTGTGAAGGCCAGCTCATCCGTGGGATACACCAGCACGCGCAGCAGTGCGCAGACGTCCTTGATGTGCGCCTGTTCAAAAAACCGGATGCCGGATGTGATCACGTAGGGCACGCGGGCGCTCGGCAGCAACCGCTCCAGTTCAAGCGCGTGGAAATGTGCGCGATACAGCACGGCGATGTCCGACAGCTTGTATCCGTCCCGGCGCAGCAGTCGGATCTGTTCAACCACGTAACGCGCCTGTTCGTCGCCGTCGCGCACGTGCAGCACCTGCGGCTGCGCGCCCGGCGGTCGTGTGGCCCGCAACACTTTTTGAAATTGCTCCGGATTGCCGGCGATGCAGGCGTTGGCCACATCAAGCACGCCCGGCACGCTGCGGTAGTTCGTCTCGAGGCGATAGACCTGCGTATTCGCGTAGCGCGCGGGAAAGGTCATGATGTTGCGGTAATCCGCGCCACGCCATGAGTAGATGCTTTGAAAATCATCGCCAACCACGAACACATTGCCGTGGCCCGCACCGAGCCGGTCGACCAGTTCGGCCTGAATCGGGTTCGTGTCCTGGTATTCGTCCACAAGCACATGCTGGAACTGCTCCTGATAACGAGCCTGAACATCCGCATGCTCGCGCAGCAGCCGCAGCCCGTTCACCAGCAAGTCGTCAAAATCCATGGCACCCATGGCCCGCTTGCGCTTTTCATAGGCAGCGTGCAGCGCCGTCACCTGTGGCGCTAGGCCTTCCTCCATGCCCAGACGGCGTTCGACGATATCCGTCAGCGCGGTTTCCGTGTTCGCCGCCGCGCTGAACAGCCCCAGCAACACGGCCGGCTTGGGAAAGTCCTTGCGGGAAAATTTCAGATCCTTCACGCATTGGGACATGACCGTGCGCGCATCGTCGCGGTCCATGATGACGAAATCGCTGGTGTAGCCCAGTCGCGGCGCATGCCGGCGCAGCAGCCGGTTCGTCATGTGATGAAAGGTGCCACCCCAGACGCTGCCGACACCGGATCCGGCCACGGCATGCGCGCGCTCGATCATCTCGCGCGCGGCCTTGTTGGTGAAGGTCAGCAGCAGGATGCGGTCGGGCGATACGCCACGCCCGCCTTGC
>JAQCIA010000019.1 GCA_027620105.1 Verrucomicrobiota bacterium
AACCGATATTCATAGAGTACCGCGCGCACATGCCGCGGTGGCCGATCCGGAAAGGGATTGCCCGCCAGCAGGCTGAGCGCCCCCGGATCGTTGTGCAACAACTTCCAAACGAAATGAATTGTCCAGGGATAGGCCTGCGGCGTGGACATGGCCGCGAACCAGATTTGCCAGTCCACGCGCAACTGATAAGGACTGATCACCCGCGGGCGCCGCATGGGATCACCGGGCTTGGCTTTGAAGGCATATGGATTCCAAACCGTGGCGCCCGTGAGAATGTCTTCGTCCGTGCCTTCAAAGACAATTTCCCGGCGCACATCCCCCACACTGCCGAATGCCCCATAGGTGTTGACCAGCGACAACCGATCAAACGACCGATTCATGGCTTGCCGGGGCGAGAGCATGTTCTTCACCGGCCCCACGCTCAACACCGCCACGAGCGTGGCATAAGCCAGCACCACGCCCGTCTGCAGGCGCGATGGACGGGCGCGCAGCACCGCGCGTTCCTGCGCTGCCACCAGCCGCCGCGGCAGCAATCGCCGCCACCAGCTGTCATCGAAACAGGCCAGCATGGGCACGAGGGTGACCCAATTCAGGAACGAGAGATTTCCGCTGGCGATCAGGGCCAGCTGAAACGCCACCAGAAAGCAGCCGGCAACATGGCGCACATGCCGCGGCCCGAAAGCGAACCAAGGCGCGATGAGTTCAACGAAATGATTGAACAACGCGCCCAGCTTGTGAATCCACACCGGCTGGAAATGTATCCAGCGGCTGAGCGGATTCGGAATTGGTTGCGTTTCGTAGTGGTGCACGAGACAGGTCAGCTCGCGCCAGCAACTGTCGCCGCGCAGCTTGATCAACCCGGCACCAAGCATCACGCGAAATCCCAGCCAGCGAAAGAGCCAGATGATCACCGTGGGCGGTGGCGTACGCGGGAAAGGACGGGCGTCCCACAGCGGACAGAGAAAAACACCCAGCATGCCGGTCTCGAGCAATTGAATTTCCCACCCATAGCCATACCAGAGCTGTCCAATGTTGATGATGGACATGTAGAGCGCCCAGAGCACGAGCATGATCACGGCGTTCGCCCACCCGGCCACCACCAGCGCCGACAGCGCCACCCCGCTCCAGGCCACGATCCGCACCGCCGCATCGGAAAAATGCAACCAGAAGAGGCTGGGCACGTGCAGGCATGCCTCCCAGCGCGACCCGTACACGCCGACCAGCCGCTCCATATAAAGATCTGCCGGCAGCAGCCCCTGCTGCCCGAACAGCGGGCCGCCCTGATGCGCGGACACCAGGAACGCAACACCATATACAACGCCGATCAGCCGCAGGATGACGAAGCGGGTCAGCCAATAGGCGGGCGGCGTCCATGGTCGACCGGCGACGCGCTGGGCGACGCGCGACACGATAGCGGACGGAATCGATTCTGCAGGTTGCATGGCAACTTCCGCCCAAGATGCTTTTTGTTTGAGCAGCGTTTGGGTCGCCTGCTAGCATAGGGCCACACGGCATGGTATGGAAAGCGACGCACACGCCGCAACGTGATTCCAGCCGGGGAAGGACGCCTGTGACCATGAAGGTTGCCAGCTTGCTAGCGGTTGCATTTCTCGGCATGCACATGTGTACCGCCCGCGCCGATACCTACTACTTGGTAAAAATCACCGACCGCGCCAACAACGTATCCCTCTCCGTCATGTCCGCCGAGGACTTGCGCGCACTGCAGGCGGACATCCAGGCAGAGGCCAAGCTCCACCCAAAGGCGCTTCAGATGGCCCGCAAAGCCTGGGAGGCGGACGAGGAGAACACCAAATCCTTTCCCAAAGACGCCATTCACCGCCGCGAAGCCACGCCTGGTCCCGCTTTTGCGGACGTGAGCGAAGCCAACGATAAGCGCATGCGCACCATGGACCGCACCGCCGCAGAGGACAGGCAAGAAGCCAGAATGAAGCGGAAGCAACTCGTCAAACGATACGAGAAGGTAACCCGTGATAAAAAAGTAGCCGAAATGGCTGCCCGGGAACGGGAAAGGAAGCGATTCGAAGATAGTGCCCGCACCCTCTACGAAGCCCAACTTGCCCACCTGAAGAGCGGCATAACTGCGCCCGCGCCAGGACCCTGATGAGTGATCCTCCCGCCCAAACCCCAGCCAAGCCGACTGCGGCCACGCGCCAATCCCGGCGCGCCCATTTTGACGTGCAGTTGGATCGGCATGAGGGCAAGTACATCATCCACCCCAACCTCGTCCCCGAAATCCGCCGCTTCATTGCGCCCTTCTGCGAGCCAGACCCCAACGGGCGCGGCGATCCGCCCGAATACGACATCACCACGATCCAACTCGATAGCCCCAGCCTGGCGCTGCACTACGCCAAAGAGAACGAAGCCATCAGCCGCTTCAAGCTCCGCGTGCGCACCTACGGCAAGCCCGGAACGAACCCGGTTTTCCTTGAAGTTAAACGCAAGGTCCGCGGCACCATCATGAAGTCTCGCACATCGATTCCTTTCGATGCCTGGGGTGAGGATCTCATGTTCGACCCGCACCTGCGCCTGACCTTTAAATCATCCAAGGAGGAGCTCGGTTTTCTGGAGTTCGTGCGCCTGGTGCGCGAGATTGGCGCGGAGCCGGTGGTGCTCATTCGCTACACGCGCGAATCCTATTTCAGCCGCAATGACCGCTACGCGCGCGTGAGCTTTGATCGTAAACTGCTATACCAGCCCACGCGCTCGTGGACCAACTGGGGCGAGGGCCGGCACTGGTATGTCATGGATTCCGCGCTCGCCCAAAACAAGCAATACAAGTTCTCGGGCATCATCATGGAACTGAAGACGCTCAGCGACACGCCACACTGGATGATCGACCTCGTTCAGCACTTTGACCTTGCGAGAACGGGAAACTGCAAATACTCTACGGCTCTCTGGCAGGAGTCACTGTTTCGCGGTAAACCGGCACTGGCGCCGTACGCCGCCGATGTCCTGCTGAAGTTCTAACTCGGTTGCGAGAGGAGAACGCGTTCAGTGGATGATTTTCTGACGGTTTTTCAAGGCACGCACCTGTTCGGCGTTGAGCAAATTCTTTGCGCCCTCCTCATGAGTTTCGTGCTGTGCTCCGTGTTCGCCACCGTCTACCGCTGGACCTTTCAGGGGCTTTCCTACTCGCGCGCCTACCTCCACACCATGATTCTCGGTGGCATGATTGTGGCCACGCTGATCATGGCCATCGGCAACAACTTGGCGCGCGGCCTGGGCATCCTCGGCACGCTCGCCATCATCCGCTTCCGCACCCCCATCCGCGATCCGCGCGACATGATCTTTCTCTTCGCCAGCTTGGGCGTCGGGATCGCCTGCGGGGCGGCCACCTATGACGTCGCCATCATTGGCACGATCTGCATCTGCGCCGCCGCCCTGGCCCTGCACTGGTCCCCCTTCGCGTCGCGCCGCGAGTACGAAGGCTTGCTGCGCTTTATGCTGCCACCATCCTCGGATGCCGAGCATCGTGTGCGCAGCGTGCTGCAGGAATGCTGCGCAGCTTTCTACTTGATCGCCATGCGCGAGGCCGTGCAGGGCGATCTCGTCGAGTACTCCTATCAGGTGCGCCTGATCGATCCTTCCTATCAGGCGGATATCGTGGAAAAGCTGCATGCCATCGAGGATGTGCAGGATGCCAATCTCCTCATGCAGCGCACGACAGTTGAACTCTAAAGGTCCTGCGGATGGCACCCACGGATAAAAAATTCAGGCGGCCGGCCATGTGGCGGCACCCCCGCCTCGTCTGGCGGCGCATTCTCAAGGGCTGGCCGCTGCTGTTATGGATCGGCGCGGTCGTCTTGGTCATGTTTTTCTATCGTGGCTCCGGCCAGCTGGCCTCTTTGCAAGGCGCCGCGGAAACCGTGACCGAACCCGTGGCACCGCTGGAAACCGCCCGCCTGCTGACGCTGTCGGTGACTACGGGCCAGCGCGTGAAAGCCGGCGACACGCTGGCCACCATGGACACCCTGCTCTTTGATGCCGAGACCGCCGTGGACGAAGCACAGCTCATCGAAGTGGAAGGGACGTTGCAAAACTACCAGCAGCGCATCCTCCAGTTCGTACGCGAATTTCAAGACGCCAAAAACCAGGCCCAGTTCGAACTGGAAATGCAGATCCTCAACCAGAAGCGCGACAAATCCGTGCTCGCCGTCCTGCAAGCGGAACTGCAACGCCTCGAGGATTTGAAGAGCAAGGGCCTTGTCAGCGAGCAGGAACTCGCGCGCCTGCGTCCGGAAATCGCCGCGCTGGAGCAGACCGTGGCCGCCTACCCGGAATTGATCAAAATTCACGCGCGGCGCCTGCAGGGCGCGACAGCGGACGAAGTCGCCATGCGGCAGCTGATCTCGGAGGGGGAAGACGATCAGTTCGACATTCTGAGCACCCTGCGTAACCTGCGCAAGGCGGCGGATGCCATTATCGAGTCGAGCCACAGCCAGCGCGAAATTTTGCGCGCCAGCTATGTGCTGCGCGCCCAGCGTGACGGCATCGTGTCTGATATCTTTCATCAACCCGGCGATGTCGTCTCCGCCGGCATCGCCGTGCTCAGCCTCGTGGCCGAACACCCCGTCCGCGTCATTGGCTTCCTTCCGGAAATCCATTTGGGTGATGTCGCCACTGGCGACTCGGTCACCATCTGGCGTCAACACTCCGGCGCGAAACCGATTCCCGGCGTCGTGGATTCCATTTCGCCCGATATCAGCGGGCTCCCGGGACGCGTCAGCCCGGTCCGCGGCGATGTCCTGCGCGGTCGTCGGATCGCGATTCGTTACGCCCCGGAATTTGCACTGATTCCCGGCGAGACTGTTCGCGTGGAAACGACTAAATTGACGCTCGGATCCTGGATCGAACGAACGCTCAGCCGCAAATGATGTGTCCGCCCCAAAACGGAAGACGCGCCATGCCCGGAAAACGCCTGGCTCAGACCGGGGCCAGCCTCTTCGCCGTAGCCCTCACGTTCAGTGCCTGCACGTCCACGAGCCCGGACCTCGTGCTGGCGGATCGCGTGACCCGTGTTCGCGAGAACACCGTGGAATTGCCGGCCGAACCCTATCGCGGATTTTTGACCCTGCAAACGGCGATCACGCGCGCCAGCGCCGCCAGTGAAGATGTGGCCATCCTGGCGTCCGCCGTCGATATCGCCGCTCAGGAAAAACTCATGGCGGGCGACATGCGCGACCCCGAACTGCGCGCGAGTTATGGATCGTCATCCAGCGACGGTGATCGCGTTCAGACAACCACGGCCAGCACCTCCGCGACGGGCATCAGTGCGCCGCGGAGCAGTGCAATCCAGACACTCTCGGACGACCAGACCGGCTACGCCATCGCGCTGCGCATTTTCCCGCCGAATCCGTGGGAACGCGCCGCCGCCATTTCCGCCGGCACGGCCGCCACCTACATTTCCATCGCCGAACTGCTCCAAGCCAAGTGGCAGTTGAATAACCAGATTCGACGCCTGTTCATCCAAATCCACTTTCAGGCGCAAAGCCTCAAGGTCTACCGCGAGATGACCGAGGTCTACGGGCAAGCCCTGAAGGTGGCGCGGGAACGCGCTCGCCAAGGTCACGGCACGATCGACGACGTCATGGCCACCGCGCGCCGCTATCTGGCCGCCGTGGCGGATCGGGATACGGCCGCGCGCGACCAGGCCCAGGCGCGCGAGGAACTGGCGCGCCTCGTCGCCATCCCGATCGCTGATCTCCACCCCCTCATGGACGAGCGACTGCTGAACCCGCCGCAGATCGCCTCTGCCGCCACGGGGCCACTGGAAGAAGACGCTCTCGGCCATCGTCGCGATCTCGCCGCCCTGTATTGGAGCACCGTGCAGGCGAAGGAGGATCTGCGCGGGGCGCGCGGCAGCCGCATGCCCTGGTTTACGCACGTGCAGGCTGGCTTCGGCTCCGGCAGTTCTCAAGGGGACAGCCTGTCCTCCGGCAACACATTCAACGCGCTCGGATTACCGCAACGCGTGGACACATCCCAGACCAGCGACAACGAAGACCAGACCGAATGGAGCATTCAGGCCGCCATCAGCCTCCCGATCATCCCTGGCGCCAACCACGCAGTGGACGTGAGCCTCGCGCAGTATCGCAGCGCCGGACTCCGGGAGGGCAAAGCCCGCGAGCGCGTTCGCCGTGAAATTCGCAACGCCCTCGCGGCGGTCAAGGCCATCGAAGCCGGACGTCAGCAATACGAAGAAGACACGCGGGAACTTTCGCACGACATGGAAGAGGCCCTGCGCACGGTCAAGGATGCGACCATGCTCGACCCCCTCGCCCTGGCACGCATGCGCGAACAGATTCTGGAGACACAGCGGATTCGCATCGAATCCGAAATGGACTACCACCTGGCCGTCATCCGCCTCGAAGAAGTGCTCGGGAAACACCTGCCGGGACGCTGACCAGCGCAGCCGGCGCGCGAAGGGGCGCGCGGTAACCTACTTCCGCGCCAAAGCCTCCAACCACTCCTGCACAATCGGCGCATCCTTGTCGTCCGGCGCCAGTTCCAGAAACTTTCGATAGTGCTCCCGGGCCTTGGCCTTGTTGTTCAGATCGTCATCATACAGAATCGCCAAGTTGTAATGCGTGGCGGCATCGTTCGGACTGATGGCCAACACCTTCAGAAACTCCGATTCGGCCCGCTCATACTGCCGCGACGCTTTGTACACGCAGCCCATGTTGTAGTAGCTGCGCTGCATTTCCGCCTGGTGTGCAAGTTCCTGATCGATCAGGGCCCGCTGAAGACGCGCAATTTCGTTCCGCGCTTGCTGCAAGTCCACATCCCGGGACCGGGACGACGCCTGACCATCCGCCTGGGAACTGGTCGCGGCCAGGTCATTTTCCAACTGGCCAACCGCGAGGACATCCTCGTCCGCCATCCGCTCGATTTTCAGGATCTCGTCGATTTCGTCGGCCTGCGTGGTGGCGACACAGATGCACAGCCCCGCAAGAACCAGCCGCGCCCCCATCGCCGCTGCGGTGTGATGCTTCATGCTCCATCGTCTCCTATATCCGCACCGGAAGGCGGCACTGACCACGCTCCGGAACACCCGCAATATTGCGGAGACGTTCATAAAATGCAACAGCAGAGGGAAGCGCCGCGCGTGGGTGATTACTTTCGCGTTGCAAGACGATCAGGATCGCGTAGAATCCGTCATTATCAATCAGATTCAATCACTCCTGCCAACGCCCCCATCCCACGCCCTGGCTGCGGAGCGACAGGCGCGCATCCTCGCCCTGCTGCAAACCCAGCGCGCCGTGCGTGTGGACGACCTCTGCACGTCGCTGGGCGTCTCCCCCGCCACGGCGCGCCGCGACTTGGGCGAGCTCAGCGCGCAGGGGCGTATCCGTAAAGTGCACGGCGGCGCCATCCCCCTTGCGGGGCACCTCGCCGAACCGCTGTTTGCAGACAAAGCCATGGACGCCTCCGCCGCGAAACTTGCGATCGCCAAAGCCGCGCGCGCCATGATCGAACCGAATGACTGCATCTATCTGGATGGCGGCAGCACCGTGCTGGCCCTGGCGGAATTGTTGACGGACGCACAACCCTTGACCGTGGTCACGAACTCGCTGCGCGTGGCCATGGCCCTCGCCAGCGCCGGCCCCCGCCTGATTCTCGTGGGTGGCGATTTGCGCAAGCTCAGCCAGACCTTTGTGGGCCCCCTCACGCAGCCCCTGATTGAACAGCTCCACGTGGACAAGACCTTCATGGGCACGCTCGGTTTGTCGATGGAAGCCGGGATGACCACCACGGACCCCGCGGAGGCCTTTACGAAACGCCTGGTCATGCAGCGCGCCGCTCAGGTCGTCCTGCTGGCCGACAGCACGAAATTCGGCAAGGTCGCATTTGCCCAGGTTGGTCCGTGGAAGCAGATTGACACTCTCATTACGGACGCAGGGCTCAGCCGCGAAGACGAACGCCGAATCGCCAAACTCGGTGTCACCGTGATCAAAACCGGGACACGCACCCGCAAGGAGAAATGACATGGCCACCCCGATCATCATGCCGCGCCAGGGACAATCAGTGGAGAGTTGCATCCTCGTCGAGTGGCTCGTGCCTGTCGGCGCCTCAGTCAAAACGGGGCAGCCCGTCGCCAGCATTGAAACCGATAAAGCCGTCTTCGAAATTGAAAGTCCCGCCGACGGCATTCTCGTGGAAACCTTCTTCACGAAGGGTGACGATATCCCCGTGCTGACCAACATCGCCGCCCTGGGTGCCGCCGGCGAGGACGTCAGCAGCCTCCGACCTTCACGCACGCCGTCTGGCGCCGAAACCGTGGTGGATGGCGGCCTCCGGACGCCGTCTCAGAATCTCGCCCCCGCATCCGTTGCTTTCTCCGCCTCAGCACCGTCACCCGCCACATCTTCCGGCATCAGCCCCCGCGCGCGTCACCTGGCGGCTTCCCGCGGCGTCGATCCGCAGCAGATCCCCGGCACCGGTCCGGACGGACGGGTCATCGCCCGCGACATCCAGTCCGCGACGGCAGCGACGCACCTCAGCCCCGCCGCACGCCAGGCCAGCGCCGCCGGCAGGCTGACAGCACCCGCACAGGGCAGCGGCCCCGGCGGGCTCGTGCTACAAGCAGACCTGACTCCCGCCGCCTCCGCCGCGACGCCCCCCACGACGCCAATCACCGGCCGCACGGAAACACGGCTGACCGGTATCCGCAAAATCATCGCCGAACGCATGCGCAAGTCCCTCGCCAACACCGCGCAACTCACCTTGTTTCGCAGCTTCGACGCCACGGCTCTGCTCGCCTGCCGGCAGCAGATCAAGACCGAAGGTGAAAAGCGCGGCCTGCCCAACATCACGCTCAATGACATGCTCGTCCATGCCACCGCCCGCGCCCTCGTGAAGCACCCCGACCTCAACGCCCACTTTCTCGGCGACCGCATCGCGCGCTTCACGTCGGTCAACATCGGTGTGGCCACGGATGCCCCGCGCGGGTTGATGGTGCCGGTCCTACGGGACGTACAGGCGTTGTCCCTCGCGGAAGTGTCCCGCCAGCTCAAGCCGCTGCTGTCCGCCGCCCAGGCCGGCACCATTTCCCCGGACCACCTGCAAGGCGGCACCTTCACGATCACCAACATGGGGATGCTCGGTGTGGAGCAGTTCACGCCCATTCTGAACGCACCGGAAGTGGCGATTCTCGGCGTGGGCGGACTCGGCCTCAAACCCATTCTGCGCGATGGCGAGGTGCAGCACGTGCAAAGCATCGTCCTCAGCCTGACCATAGACCACCAGGCGGTGGATGGCGCACCCGGCGCACGACTGCTCCACGAACTCGCCACATCGCTGGAAACCTTCACACTCGCATCAACCGAAAACACCTGAGCGGAGTCATTGATAATGAATAACCCCACACACGACCTGATCATCATTGGCGGCGGTCCCGCCGGTTATGTGGCCGCGGAGCGGGCGGGCGCCAAGGGCCTGCGTGTGCTGCTCGTGGAGAAGCAGCAGCTTGGCGGCGTCTGCCTGAACTGCGGCTGCATACCATCTAAAGCACTGCTCTATGCCGCCAAGCGCTTTTATGAGGCCACCCACGGCGCAGCCTACGGTCTGCATGCCGTCAGCGTGCAATTCGATTTTTCCCGCGCCCAGGCTCACAAGTCACAGACCATGGACACCCTGCGCAAGGGCATCCAGGGACTGATGAAGAAGTACAAAGTCGACGTGATTAGCGGATCCGCCACGATTCGCCCCGACCGCGCCGTGGTTGTCGGCGATGCGGTCTACACAAGCGCGAACATCCTCCTCGCGACCGGGTCCTCGCCCGCACGACCGCCGATTCCCGGCAGTGACCTCCCGCACGTGGTCGACTCCACCGGCATCCTCGCGCTCGAGACATTGCCGAAGCAACTCGTCATCGTGGGCGGTGGGATCATCGGGTGCGAATTTGCCTGCTGCTTCGGATCCCTCGGGGTGCCTGTGACTGTCATCGAAATGCTTCCGGAAATCTGCCCCACCGTTGATCCGGACATCGCCAAAATCCTGCGCGCCGAATTGGAACGCAAGAACGTGACCTTTCACACGGGCGCGCGCGTGGCCGCCATCACCGCCGAATCTGTGGAATTCACGGTCGACGGCAAACCCCACCAGGCGCCCGCCGACTGCGTGCTGGTCGCCACGGGGCGCAAACCCAATGTGCGCGGGCTGGGTCTGGAAGCCCTGCATGTTGATTTTGATGATCGGGGCGTGCGCATTGATGATCACTGCGCCACGAATGTTCCCGGGCTCTGGGCCGCGGGCGATGTCACCGGCAAGACCTGGCTGGCACACGCCGCCTCGCGCATGGCGGAAGTGGTGATCCATGCCATCACGGGGCAACCCGACCGCATGCGCTATGACGCCATCGCCGGCGTCGTGTACACCACGCCGGAAGTGGCCACGGTGGGCCTGACCGAAGCGCAGGCCAAGGCGCGCGGTCTGCCGGTGCGCACGGGAAAATTGCCCATGGGGATCAGCGGACGCTTCCTCGCCGAACATGCCGAGGGGCGCGGCCAGGTGAAAGTGGTGGCCCATGCCGAAACAGGCGTACTGCTCGGCGTCCACATGATCGGCGGCGCTTGCTCAGAAATGATCTTCGGAGCGGCTGCCATGATCGAAACGGAATGCCGGGTGGCCGAAATCGCCGACCTGGTCTTCCCCCACCCCACAGCCTCGGAAGTGATTCGCGAAGCCGTGCTGGCCATGAAGTAGCGCTGCCAATGTCATCATCCGCCATGTATCGAATAGGAGAAACCCATGCCCAAGTCTGACATCGTCGACCCCGCCCGCGAACGCAAGGCGGGCACCCTGCAGTTTCCCACCATTCACCTGAACCGCTACGTCGGCACCATGGAGCAGGAAATCCAGCGCCAGGGCGTTCCCACCATCAAGCAAGTCCTGGCCGACATGCTGTTGATTCGCGAGTTCGAGGAAATGCTGCAAGCGATCAAGACCGAGGGAAACTACCAGGGCATCGTTTACGACCACAAGGGACCGGCGCACCTCTCCATCGGCCAGGAGGCCGCGGCCGTGGGACAGGCACTGCTACTGAATGTTGATGATCACATATTTGGCTCACACCGGTCCCATGGTGAAATTCTGGCCAAGGGGCTCTCAGCCATCCACAAGCTCGATGAAGCCGCGCTACAACGGATCATGGCCGACTACATGCAGGGCGAATGCCTGCGCGTGGTGGAACGCGGGCATGCGGGCTCCGTTGCCGCCCTTGCCGTGGACTTCCTGATCTACGGCGCGCTCGCGGAAATTTTTGGTCGTCGTGCCGGATTCAACCGCGGACTCGGCGGCTCGATGCATGCGTTCTTCACGCCCTTTGGCATCTATCCGAACAATGCCATCGTCGGCGGCTCAGCCGACATCGCCGCCGGTGCCGCCCTGTTCAAGAAGATCAATCGCCGTGGCGGCCTGGTGATCGCCAACATTGGTGATGCGTCAATGGGCTGCGGCCCCACCTGGGAGGCCTTGAACTTTGCAGCCATGGGCCAGCTCTACCGCCTCTGGGACGCGCCCATGCGCGGCGGGCTGCCGATCATCTTTAACTTCATGAACAATTTTTATGGCATGGGCGGACAGACCGCCGGCGAAACCATGGCCCACGACGTGCTCGCACGTGTCGGTGCCGGTGTGGCGCCCAACGCCCTCCACGCCGAGCGGGTGGATGGCTTCAACCCCCTGGCCGTGGCCGACGCCATCGCCCGCAAACGCGCGCACATCGCAGCGGGTGAGGGTCCCGTACTGCTGGAAACCATCACCTACCGCTACTCCGGTCACTCGCCATCCGATGCCTCATCCTACCGCAGTAAAGAAGAAGTGGACCTCTGGCGTCAGAACGATCCCATCGAATGGTACGCGGGCGAACTGCAGCGGACCGGGCTGCTCGACGCCGTCGGTCTCGAGGCCATGCGCGCCCGCATCCGCAGCACGATGCGGCGGGTTTGCGCGCTGGCGGTTGATCTCGAAATATCGCCACGCGTCAGTCCCGAGTTCGTGGGTGAGGTCATGTTCTCCAACCGCCCGCGTGCCCGTTACGATGATCGCGAGCCCGACCTGTGCCTCCCCCGTGGCAAAGATCCGCGCACGATCGCCCTGCAGGGAAAATCCCGCGCGGGCATCGTGGATGGCAAACCTGTTTCGAAGAACAAGGTAATCCAGTATCGCGACGCCATCTTCGAAGCCGTGCTGCACCGCTTCCAGGAGGATCCCACCCTCGTGGCCTACGGGGAAGAGAACCGTGACTGGGGTGGCGCCTTCGCCTGCTATCGCGGGCTGACCGAAGCATTGCCCTATCATCGTCTATTCAATTCACCAATCTCTGAGGGTGCCATCGTGGGCACGGCCGTGGGGTACGCGCTGGCGGGCGGGCGCGCCCTCGTCGAACTCATGTACTGCGATTTTCTGGGTCGCGCCGGTGACGAAGTGTTTAACCAGCTTGCCAAATGGCAAAGCATGTCCGGTGGCTTGCTGGAAATGCCCGTGGTGCTGCGGGTGTCGGTGGGCAGCAAGTATGGCGCCCAGCATTCGCAGGACTGGACCGCGCTCGTGCAACACATTCCAGGCTTGAAGGTGGCCTTCCCCTCCACGCCGTACGATGCGAAAGGCCTGCTCAATACCGCGCTCGCCGGCTCGGATCCCGTCGTGTTTTTCGAAAGCCAACGCCTCTACGACATCGGCGAACTCTTTGAACCCGAAGTGCCCGCCGGCTACTACGAAATCCCATTCGGCCCGCCGGCGCAACGGCGCACGGGTGGCGACCTGACCTTGATTACCATCGGGGCCACGCTCTACCGCGCCATCGAAGCCGCAGACATCCTGCAGACCAAATACGGCATGCAGTGTGATGTGTTTGACTGCCGCACGATCAACCCCCTCGACTACGGCCCCCTGGTTGACTCGGTCAAAAAAACCGGTCGCGTGCTGCTGGCCTCGGATGCCTGCGAGCGTGGTTCGGCGATTCAGACCATCGCCACGAACTTGACCCAACTGGCGTTTGACCACCTCGACGCGCCCCCGGTGGTGCTGGGCTCGCGCAACTGGATCACGCCCGCCGCGGAGTTGGAGAACGACTACTTTCCTCAGGCGAATTGGATAGTCGATGCCGTGCATGCCCGCATTGTCCCCCTGCCCGGGCACACGCTGACCACGAACCCCACCCTCGGCGAACTCGTGCGGCGTGAACGACTGGGGGTATAGCCTGTTGGTCAGCCCCGTAGCGCCGACTTTACGTCGGCGATGGCCGGCCTGC
>JAQCIA010000020.1 GCA_027620105.1 Verrucomicrobiota bacterium
CCCCCGCAACCGCCCCAGCCATCCGCAACCAGCCCGCCGCCCGAGCCAACCATGGATGAACAGGATCCCGCCCAGCCCCCCATGCCGACGTTGCCTCCCCGTGCATCGATCGGTATGGACTTGCCGCCTGCTGCCGATGCAAGTGTCGAGCCCGGCGGATCCGCCGAGCCACCGGCTTCACCCGCCCTCGCGCCGAGTACCGTTACGCCGATTGAATGAGTTCGCGAAAGCGGCCGAACAGGTAGTACGGATCGTGCGGGCCCGGCCCGCCCTCCGGGTGATACTGCACCGCAAGCACCGGCTCCTTGCGATGGCGAATCCCTTCGACCGTGCCATCGTTCAAGTTCACGTGCGTGACCTCCACCACGGAATTGTCCAGCGACGCCGGGTCCACAGCGAAGTTGTGATTCTGCGAGGTGATCTCCACTTTTCCGTTGGCCAGTTCCTGAACCGGGTGATTGCAACCATGATGCCCGAACTTCAATCGGTACGTGCGCCCGCCCATGGCCAGCCCAAGCAACTGATGCCCCAAGCAAATGCCCATCACCGGCACTTTTCCGATCAATTCGCGCGCCGCTGTAATCGCATACGTCACGGCCGCCGGATCCGCCGGACCATTGGAAAGAAAAACGCCATCCGGTTTGAGCGCCATCACCTCGGCCGCCGTCGTCTTCGCCGGAACCACGGTCACGCCCATGCCGTGCCGCTTCATCCCGCGCAAGATGTTCCACTTGATGCCGAAATCATACGCGACAATGCGCATGTCCTCGGCTGGACACGCCGCCGTGATCCCCCATGTGCAGGTCCGCTTGCCGTCCGTGTCCCACACATACGGCGTCTCGCACGTCACGCGTGCGGCATAATCCTGTCCGTCCAACCCGCGCCACGCCCGCGCCTGGGTGACCGCCACCTCCTCGGACAATTTTCCCGACACGGAGAGGAACCCCTTCAGCGTGCCCTTCTCGCGCAGCCGCGTGGTCAAGGCCCGTGTGTCGACGCCCGCGATGGCTGGTATGCCGCGGCGCACCAGCGCGTCCGTCAAGGATTCCTGACTGCGCCAGTTGCTGGGCACATTCATCGCATGCATGATGAACCCGTTCGCGAACATCTGGCGCGATTCCATGTCGTCCAGGTTCGTCCCTGTGTTCCCCATTTCAGGATTCGTCATCGTCACGAACTGCCCACTGTACGACGGGTCCGAGAGGATTTCCTGATACCCCGTCATGCCCGTGTTGAACACCACTTCGCCGAATGCGTCCATAGGCGCTCCCACGGAGCAACCGCGCAGCACCGTCCCATCCTCCAGCGCGAGAAACGCCGGCTTGGCGCGTTGCTCAGCCCAATTCCATTTCTTTGTGGCAGTTTCCATGGTCACATCCCCGCGTCATTCCCGGCCTGAAAACTGCCCACGCGCAACACCGGCGCACCTTCATGATATTCCTGCAGGCACCGCACCGCCATGTTGGGATTCTTCGTCAAGGCCTCCAGCCCCTGCACCGCCGCGAGCAAACCATCCATGGTTGTCGTGATCGGCACGCCCCGAATAACCGCCCGGGAACGCATGCGCACCTCGTCCATGCGCGGCGCCGCGCCACCCGCCGGTGTATTCACAATCCAGTTGAGCTTACGGCCATCAATCAATTCCAGCACGTTGGGTTCACCATCGGAAATTTTTTTCACGACCAGGCTGGGCACGTCCGCCGCCAGCAGCGCCGCGCTGGTGCCCTGCGTCGCGTGAATCGTGAAACCCAACTGCGCCAGTCGCCGCCCCAGCGCCACCGCCGCCGGCTTGTCATCGTCGCGCACGCTCAGGAAGACCGCCCCACCTGCGGGTAGCGGACTGCCTGCCGCGGTCTGGCTTTTCAGAAATGCCATCGGCACGTCCACATCGATCCCCATCACTTCGCCCGTGGACTTCATCTCCGGACTCAAAATCACGTCAATTCCGGGAAAACGCGCGAACGGGAAAACCGCTTCCTTCACCGATGCGTGCCCAAGCACCACCTCCTCGGTATAGCCCAGATCACGCAACTTGGCGCCCGCCATGACCAGCGCCGCCAGTTTCGCCAGGGGCACGCCAATCGCCTTGCTCACGAAAGGCACGGTGCGCGACGCCCGTGGATTGACTTCAAGCACATACACCGTTTCTGCCTGCACCGCGTACTGCACATTCATGAGCCCGCACACGTTGAGCCCCTTGGCCAGCGCGTGCGTGTGCCGCCGGATCGTGTCCTTCACGGTCTCCGTCAAGCCCAGCGCCGGGATCATGCAGGCACTGTCGCCGGAATGGATGCCGGCCTGCTCCACGTGCTCCATGATCGCGCCGATCACAGACGTCTCACCGTCGGAAATGCAGTCCACATCCACTTCCTTGGCTTCCGCCAGGAAACGATCGATCAGCACCGGACGCTCGTCCGACACTTCCACCGCCTCCGCCATGTACTTCCGCAGCATGTCGCGGTTGTAGACGATCACCATCGCCCGCCCGCCCAGCACGAATGAAGGCCGGACCAGTACCGGATACCCGATGCGATCTGCAATCACTTCGGCCTCATCCACGCGCGTGGCCAGACCGTTCGCGGGTTGCTGAATGTTCAAACGCTGCGCCAGCTCCTGGAAAAACTTACGGTCCTCCGCGGCTTCGATGCTGTCGGGTGACGTGCCAATGATGTTCACCCCGTTGCGACTCAGCGCCTTGGCCAGATTCAACGGTGTCTGCCCGCCGAACTGCACGATCGCGCCCCAGCACTGTTCACGACGGTAAATGTGCAGCACGTCCTCCAGCGTCACCGGCTCAAAATACAATCGGTCGCTGGTGTCATAATCCGTACTCACGGTTTCCGGATTGCTGTTGACCATGATCGTTTCAAAGCCCGCCGCGCGCAGCGCAAAGGCGGCATGCACGCAGCAGTAATCGAACTCGATCCCCTGCCCGATGCGATTCGGCCCTCCGCCGATGATCATCACCTTGCGCCGCTTGGTCGGGCGGCCGTCATCCTGATGCCCGTAGTGCGAATAGAAGTACGGCGTGAACGCTTCAAATTCCGCGGCGCAAGTATCGACGAGCCCGTAACATGGCTCCAACCCTACCGCGAACCGAGCCGCGCGCACCGCATCCTCCGTGCTGCCGAGCAGCCACGCGGTTTGCTTGTCCGAATAGCCGAATTCTTTGGCCTGCCGCCACAAAGCCGGGTCGGCCTTCAACCCTTCCAGCGTTCCTGCGCGTCGAATCTCGTCCTCATAGGCCGCCAGTTCTTCCAGATGCCGCAGGAACCAGGGGTCAATCTTCGTCAGCGCAAACACCTGCTCCACGGTCCAGCCCCGGCGGAACGCCGCGCGCAGATAAAAGACCCGCATCGCGTTGGGCCGGATCATTTCCCGGCGCAGCGTGTCGTCATCGGCCTGCTCGTAGGCATTGTCGCGCCCATCCGCGCCAAAACCCGCACGCCCGATTTCAAGTCCGCGCAAGGCCTTCTGAAAGGACTGCTTGAACGTGCGCCCGATGGCCATGGTTTCGCCCACGGATTTCATCTGCGTCCCAAGTGTCGAGTCGGCCTGCGGAAATTTTTCAAAGGCAAAGCGCGGAATCTTCGTCACCACGTAGTCGATGGAAGGCTCGAAGCAGGCCGGCGTCTCGCGGGTGATGTCGTTGCGCACTTCATCCAG
Organism: Verrucomicrobiota bacterium; assembly: GCA_027620105.1. Taxonomy (GTDB): domain Bacteria; phylum Verrucomicrobiota; class Kiritimatiellia; order UBA8416; family JAIOPI01; genus JAIOPI01. The sequence continues at coordinate 3,667 of JAQCIA010000020.1, forward strand.
CGTGTATCCCACCGCCAGCTTGGCCGCGATCTTCGCGATCGGAAAGCCCGTGGCCTTCGAGGCCAGCGCGCTGGACCGCGACACGCGCGGATTCATTTCGATCACGATCATGCGCCCGTTCTCCGGGTTCAGCGCGAACTGCACGTTGGACCCCCCCGTGTCCACGCCGATCTCGCGCATCACCGCCAGCGCCGCATCGCGCATGATCTGATATTCGCGATCCGTGAGCGTCTGGGCCGGCGCCACGGTGATGCTGTCGCCCGTGTGGACCCCCATGGGATCAAAGTTTTCGATCGAACACACGATCACGCAGTTGTCGCGCTTGTCGCGCATCACCTCGAGTTCGTATTCCTTCCAGCCCAGCACGGATTCTTCGACCAGAATCTCCGACGTGGGACTCAGGAAAAGTCCGCGGGCCGCGATTTCCTCGAACTGCGCTTCATCGTGCGCGATGCCGCCGCCAGTGCCACCCATCGTAAATCCCGGGCGAATCACCAGTGGGTAGGCGCCCAATTCATCCCGCGCCTGGCGCGCCTGCTCAATCGTGTGTGCGGACACGCTGCGTGGCACATCCAGCCCGATGCGGCGCATGGCATCCTTGAAGAGCGAACGGTCCTCCGCCTTCTCGATGGCCTTCTCGTTGGCGCCGATCATCTCCACGTTGTAGCGTGCTAGCACGCCCTGCCGCTGCAGCGCCATGGCCAGGTTGAGCGCGGTCTGCCCGCCAACCGTCGGCAGCAGCGCGTCCGGACGCTCGCGCGCGATGATGGCCGTCAGCATCTCAACATTGAGCGGCTCCACATAAGTCCGGTCCGCAAACTCCGGATCCGTCATGATCGTGGCCGGATTGCTGTTCACCAGCACAAGTTCGTATCCCTCTTCACGCAGGGACTTGCAGGCTTGCACGCCGGAATAGTCGAACTCGCAGGCCTGGCCAATCACAATGGGGCCGGATCCGATGATCAGGATTTTCTTGATGTCGGTGCGTTTGGGCATGGTTGTTTGATGTGCCGGTCAGTGGCCAGACGGGCGCAGAATCACCTTTTACGTTTCCGCAGCGCCGCCGCCACAAAGGACCGAAACAGCGGGTGCGCCTTGAGCGGGGTCGATTGAAATTCGGGATGGAATTGGCATCCCAAAAACCAGGGATGCTTGGGCAGTTCCACCATTTCCACCAGTTCGCCGTCGGGACAAATGCCGGACAGGCGCATCCCCTTGGCCTTGAGTTTATCCCGATAGGCGTTGTTGAATTCGAAACGATGCCGGTGCCGCTCCTGGATCCGCGACGCGCCATAGGCCTTGCTCGCCAGCGTCCCCGCGGCGATGTGGCAAGGATAAGACCCCAGCCGCATCGTGCCACCCATCCCGCGCACCTGCTTCTGCGATTCCATCAGGTCAATCACCGGGGCGGCCGTGGCCCGGTCAAATTCCGTGCTGTTCGCCCCCTTCAACTTGCAGACGTTCCGCGCAAATTCAATCACGGCGCACTGCATGCCCAGGCAGATGCCGAAATAGGGAATGCCCTTCGTGCGCGCATAATGCACCGTGCCGAGCATGCCCTCGATGCCACGATCACCAAACCCGCCTGGCACGAGAATGCCGGAAACGCCCGCCAGCAGCTTGGCCGCGCCCTTGTCCTGCACCTCCTCGGACTCCACCATGCGCACCTTCACGCGGCAGTTGTTGGCGATTCCACCATGCGTCAGGGCTTCATAGATGCTCTTGTAGGAATCCCGCAGGCTGATGTACTTGCCCACCACCGCGATCTCGACCTCGCCCTTGCGCGGCGCGATCAGCGTCTTCACCATCGCCTTCCAGCGCTTCAAGTCGAGGCCATTCACGTGCATGGCCAGCTTCTCGAGAATGTACACGTCGAGATCCTGCCGCGCGAGGTCGAGTGGAACCTCATAGATGCTGTTTTTCACATCCGGCTCGTCGATCACGAGCTCCCGGTCGACGTTGCAGAAGAGCGCGAGCTTGTCCTTGTGCTCCTCGCTCATGGGCTGCTCACAGCGGCAAATCAAGATGTCGGGCACAATCCCGATCGTGCGCAGAATGCCCACCGACTGCTGCGAGGGCTTCGTTTTCATCTCGCCCGCCGCCTTGATGTATGGCACCAGCGTGATGTGAATGAAGAGCCCGTTGTCGCGCCCGATTTCCTGGCGGTACTGCCGGATGGCCTCCAGAAATGGCAGGGATTCGATGTCGCCAGCCGTGCCGCCAACCTCGGTGATCACCACATCCACGTCGTCGGCATCCAGCGCGCGAATGGCCTTCTTGATCTCATCCGTCACGTGCGGAATCACCTGCACGGTCTTGCCGAGATAACCGCCTTCCCGTTCACGTGAAATCACGGCGCTATAAATCCGCCCCGTCGTAAAATTGCTCGCGCGCGTGCAGGGAATGCCGGTGAAGCGCTCGTAGTGCCCCAAGTCCAGATCCGTCTCCGCACCATCCTCGGTGACGTATACCTCACCATGCTGAAACGGGGACATGGTCCCGGGATCCACATTCAGATACGGATCCATTTTCTGCAGGCGCACGCGATAGCCGCGTCGCTCGAGCAGCAGGGCAATCGCCGCGGAGGTCAGGCCCTTCCCCAGCGAAGAGACCACCCCGCCCGTGACAAAGATATGTTTCGTGACTTTCGCCATGGCATCCTATCCGCGCTAATCCACCTTCGCGGTGGGCGGCAGAAACTGCAGCTCCGGTGTGGTCATTTCCAGTTCGTGTTTGCCCATCATCCCCGTGGGATCAACCGGGTACTTACCCGTGAAGCACGCCGAACAAAACCCCTTCTGGTCTTTGAACGGGCTCATCATCCCCTCCAGGCTCAGATACCCCAGCGAGTCCGCCCCCAGGTATTCCCGGATCGCCTCCACGGTGCGCGCCCCGCCGATCAATTCATCCTTGGTCGGAAAATCAATGCCGTAAAAACACGGGTGCGCAATGGGTGGGCAGGAAATGCGCATGTGGATTTCCTTGGCGCCCGCTTCGCGCAGACGTTCGACGCGGCGGCGTGCCGTGGTGCCGCGCACAATCGAATCGTCCACCACCACCACGCGCTTGCCGCGCACCACCTCGGGCAGCAGCGTAAGCTTCATGTCCACGCCTTCGACACGATCCTCCTGCAAGGGCATGATGAACGTCCGACCGACGTAGTGATTGCGGATGAAGCCGTAGTCGAGTGGAATGCCACTGCGGCGCGAGTATCCCAACGCCGCGGCACTGCCGCTGTCGGGAATGGGAATGACCATGTCGGCCTCCACAGGGAACTCCTCCGCCAGCCGCTCGCCGAACTTCACCCGCACCGCGTGCACGCCATGACCAAAGACCGTGCTGTCCGGACGCGCAAAGTAGACCATTTCAAAAACGCACTGGGCCAGCTTGGGCGCCGGCCCTTCCCCCACCATCACGCTGCGCATGCCCGTTTCATCGAAATACACCAGCTCGCCGGGTTCCACGTCGCGCACATAGGTGGCGCCCGTCTGCTGCAGGGCACAGGTTTCGCTGGCGACCACCCACGCGGAGCCAAGTTTGCCGATGGAAAGCGGCCGGAACCCCAGTGGATCGCGTGCCGCCATCAGACAATCCTTGGTCATGATCAGAAAACAATAAGCGCCCTTCAATTCTGCCAGAGCGCGCGCCACACGTTGCGGGCGCCGGCGATACATGGGATCCGCCAGCAGGTGCACAAGGATTTCGCTGTCCGTGCTGGTCTGAAATATCGCACCAGAATCCTGATACATCCGCCGCAGGGGGCCCGCATTGACGAGATTGCCATTGTGCGCCACGCACCAGACGCCATCCGCGCATTCCACAATGATCGGCTGCACGTTCTGAATGCGTGTGGAACCGGTTGTCGAATAGCGTACGTGCCCGATCCCGAGATGCCCCGTGAGCTGCGGCCAACTCTGCTTGTTCAACACATCGCTGACCAGCCCCAGGCCCCTGACCGAGCGCACATCAGTGCCATCGCCCACCACGATGCCCGCACCTTCCTGCCCACGATGCTGCAGCGAGAATAGCCCGCGGTAGATGGTCGCAGCCGGATTCTTCAGTCCATAGACGCCAAACAGGCCACAAAATTCCTTCGGGTGGTCTTCTGGGTGGTCTTCCATGTGCTTCGCCATCAATTCTCGCGCCAGGATATGGGGATATGCCGTGGTGAAAAATGCCCCCAAGACTGGCGCTTGCGCACCCACAAATCTCGGGAGTCTTTAGTAGAAGAAAGCCGCAGGAGGATCAAGCAGGATTCGGTAATCAGCGCCGACGAATTTTGAAGGAAGGCGCATCAGCGGCACCGCACGCGGGCGGAATTCAAGAATTCTCAATGAATGCAAGAATTCGGCACGACGACACCCCGCCCGCGTTGGTGGTGGAGTCACCCGCTGAAATGCCCGTTTCCGCCACGCTCGTGGATGGCACGTCCAGCACCCATCTCCCACACCCGTCCCGCCCACACCCGTTGAACTGCTCGTCCAGGCCCCGTAGGTCGCGCCCGAATCCACGGCATGCGATTCCGCCGGCGCCGACGTCACCGCCAGAACCATGACCGCCAATCCGACCGCCATCCATTCTTTTGCCTGTGCGCGCTCCTACTTTGTATAACCTAGTCTGGGACTAGACTCCAATGGTGGATGCAACTCTCGCATCACATTGTCGTCGACAAACCGCCAGCACTGATCTAAAAGTCGCCAGAACGTTCATTTACAAAACTGTAACTTTCCAACAACTCACGACAGCTTTGGTTATGTTTTGGTCACGCACCCAATCACGCGGGACAAGAATACGCGCATGAGCAAATCACCAAACCGCCCCCCCGTCCCCGAAGATGCCCGCGCCAAGCTGGAGCTGGACATCCTCTACAAGATTTCCCAGGCCCTCGTGCTGCAACACGATACGGCCGCCCTGCTGAACGAAGTCCTGCAGATCATGGAAAACGAAATGGGCATGTCGCGCGGCACACTCACCCTGCGCCGCGCCGACTCGGATGTCTTTCAGATCGAAGCATCCAAGGGCCTGTCCGACGAGGAGCGGCGCCGGGGCCAGTATGCGCCGGGCGAAGGCATCACCGGGCGCGTGGCCAAAACCGGCGAACACGCCCTCGTGCCGGACATCAGCAAGGATCCCCACTTTCTGGACCGCACGAAGTCGCGCAAGCAACGCGCCGTGGCGTTTCTCTGCGTGCCCATCATTCACCACCGCCGCGTCATCGGAACGATGAGCATCGACCGCCCCCTGGCAGCGGATGCGGAACTCCAGCGCGACCTGAAGTTCCTCAATCTCGTGGCGGATATTCTGGCGGAGGGCGTAGCCCGCATCCGCGAAGAGCGCGAGGAACGGGACAGCCTCATGGCGGAAAACCGCCAGCTGCGCGTCCAACTCGGTGATCACTATCACCCCAGCAACATGGTGGGCAATTGCAGCGCCATGCGCCATGTCTACGAACAGATTCGCATCGTCGCCGACAGCACGGCCACCGTCCTGATCCGCGGCGAGTCGGGCACCGGCAAGGAACTGGTCTCGCGCGCCGTCCACTACAGCAGCCCGCGGAAGAACAATCCGTTTGTCGGAGTCAACTGCGCCGCACTGCCGGAATCCCTGATTGAAAGCGAACTCTTCGGCCACGAGAAAGGTGCCTTCACCGGGGCGCTGCAACAGCGGCGCGGCCGCTTTGAACTGGCCAACGGCGGCACGCTGTTCCTGGATGAAATCGGCGATATCGCCCCCAGCGTGCAGGTGCGGCTGCTGCGCGTGCTGCAGGAGCGCACGTTTGAGCGCGTGGGCGGCGATAAAAGCATCGCCGTCAACGTCCGGATCATCACCGCCACCAGCCAGAACCTGGAAACACGCATGCGCGAAGGCCGTTTCCGCGAAGATCTGTACTACCGCCTGAACGTGTTTCCAATCCACCTCCCCGCCCTGCGGGAACGACGCTCAGACATCATGCTCCTGGCCGACAATTTCGTGCAGAAGTACAACGGCACCTACGGTAAGCACGTGAAGCGCATCTCCACCGCCGCGATCAACATGATGATGGCGTACCACTGGCCCGGCAATGTGCGTGAACTGGAGAACTGCATTGAGCGCGCCGTGCTGACCAGTGTCGACGATGTGGTGCACGGCTACATGCTGCCGCCATCCCTGCAAACCGCCGACCAGACCCACACGGCCATCCTGCCCAAGGATGGCGCCAGCCTGCCCGCCATGGTGGACTCCTACGAACGGGAAATCATCATCGATGCGCTGAAGCAGAACCGCGGCATCGCTGCCGCCGCCGCCCGGCAGTTGCAAACCACCCAGCGCGTGCTGAACTACCGCATTCGCCAGCTGGGCATCAGTCCCCGAAACTACCGCCAGAGCGCCTGAGACCGCTGCGCACGGCACACACGATCACGCGTCGTCCGACTCTTCCAAGTTGCGCTTCTCGCGGGCCAGGCAGTCCGGGCAGATGCCGTGGGAAAATTCAATCGGCGAACGGCGGTTAATATACTCCTCGATCTGCTGCCACATCTGGCACTCGATGCGGATTTTTTTGCAGTACGAACAGATCGTAAGGATTCCACTCACAAGCCGATGTTGTTGTATGTATGTGTTCCCAACCGTGATGATGGCACCGATCAGCAGTCCCGCCGTGGCCACGCAGCCGCGCGTGATGTCCGGGGGGCGTTCCGCCGTCCCGAATAGCAGCGCCGAGATGTCCAGCACCTCGTTTGCCCAGGTCAGCAGAATCAACATCACGAAAACGAGACTCTGCCAAAAGGCGATAAACGTAAAACCGCGCCCGACCATGAGGCCCAGTTTCTCTTGCTCTTTCCTCGCTGACGTCATGTATCTCCTTCGTTGCGTCGACAAAGCATCATGCACATGCACCCGGGATGCCGGCCAGCTCTTTTGGAATCCAGTTCAAGGCCTAACCCACCCGCAGGCGTCCTATGCGTGCAACGCCGCCCGGTTAATCCCCTTCAGAACAGAACGGGTGCACGCTATCCTGCCGGCGCGGACACGGCAATTTTTAACGCGCCAGAACAGGAAGAAATCAGATGTCACACGCGTTTTTGCTCGCCCTGCCCCCCCTTGTTGGTGTATACATATTTGACGGTCGGCGCGTGCTGACGCGGGTCTATGGTTCCGAAATGCTTCCAGGAAACGGGTTTCTGACATGGCGCGCATCTTAATCGTCGATGACGACCAGAAGTTTCTGGATGTCATCTCCAGACTCCTTGTCGGGCGCGGTTACGAGGTCTACACCACAGACAACGGCGAGATGGCTCTCCAGTGGCTTACCGAACAACCCGCAGACCTCCTGCTCTGCGACCTGAACATGAGCCCCATGTCGGGGACAGCCATCCTGAAAGTTGTCCACGAGAAGCATCCCGACTTGGCTGTCGTCATCCTCACCGGCTATGGCACGGTCGAAACCGCCATTGAGTGCCTGCGCATGGGCGCCTTCGACTACATGACCAAACCCTTCAAGGTGCAGGAACTGGTTGAAACCATCGATCGCGCGCTGGCGTGGGAACCCGGCCGCGCGCCCGATGAAGATCCCCCGGACATCACCTACCGATTGAAGGACATCGTGGCCCAGAGCGCGGCCATGCAGGATGTCTGCACCATGATCGAGCGCGTTGCCCCCACCGATGTCACCGTGCTGTTCTACGGCGAACGCGGTGTCGGCAAGCAGCTCGCCGGTCGCACCATTCACGCGGCCAGCGCCCGGCACGAAGGTCCATTCGTCGTGGCCGATTGCGCCCATGCCACACCCCGCGAGCTGGCACGCACGCTCTTCGGCGTCGCCGGTGATTCCAGCCAGCCCGACGCCGCCCCCACCGGACTCTTCGCGCAAGCCAGCGGCGGCACCATCTGGCTCAGCGAAATCGGCGCCCTCTCGCTGGACATTCAGGAGCGCCTGCTGCGCGTCTTCAAAGAGCAAGTGATCGTGCCCGAGGGAGCCTCCAATCCGATTCCCGTGAACGTGCGTGTGCTTGCCGAAACCGCCATGAACATCGAGCACGCCGTGGGCCTCGGAGAATTCCGCGGCGACCTCTTCGCACGCTTCGCACCCATCGCAATTGAGATCAAACCCCTCCGGGAACGCCGCGAGGACATTGTCCCACTGCTCTGGCATTGCCTGCGCCGGCACATGGGCGCCGACATCGCCCTCCCCCCCGTCGACCCCGATGCCCGCGGTCAGCTCATGCACTACGGTTGGCCGGGCAACACGCGGGAAATCGATGACGTCGCCCGGCACATCCTGAAATCCGGTGCGCCCTCGCGCATCACCGCCAAACTCTTGCCCGAAGGCATCATGCGCGCCCTGGCCGGCGTTTCGACGTCCACGCTCAACATGGACGGCACCGGCCGCGCCAAATCACTCAAGGCTTTCTTGAGCCGCGAAACCAAGATCGCGGCCGCCTCGGCCCGCGAATCCATGCGCACCGCCGCGAAGTGACGGAGGCCGGTAGGGTCGCAAGCCACCGCGACCGCGTATCGCGAACCCGCGCTTCCGCCCGCCATCGTTCTCTGGATTTTCCCCAGTGATCGCGCTAATGTCGTGCCCAACAGAATGCCGAACTCAAGGAGAGCTGCATCATGGCAATCAGTCGACGTAAAAAAATAGCGCTGTCCGTTCTGGGCATTGTCGTGGCCCTGCTCGTGGCCACGCTCGTTGTCGTCATCTTTTATCTCGGCGCCGTTGTCAAAACCGCCGTCGAAACCGCCGGCCCAAAATTCACCGGCGGCCCCGTCAAACTCGCATCCGCCCACATCTACCCCCTGCGCGGGAAACTGTCGCTGGAAGGGTTCGTTGTCGGGAACCCGCCCGGCTACGACTCCTCTGACGCCATCCGCCTGGGGAGCATCAAGGTGGACATGGCGCCCATGTCGGTCACCAAGGACACCATCATCATTCACAGCGTGATCATTGATGGCCCGGAAATCACGCTCGAAGGCAATCCGTTCGGGGATAACAATCTCACCCAAATTCAAAAGAATGCCGAAGGCGCCGGTCCCGCGAAGGCGCCCCCCGCCCCCAAGAAGGCCAAACCCAAAGCCGCCCCCGCCGAACCGGAAAAGCCCGCGAAAAAAGTGATCATCGAGGATCTCGTCATCCGTAATGGCAAACTGCATTTCGGGAACGCCATATCGATTCCTTTGCCGGAAATTCACATGCGTGACATCGGTAAGGACAAGGACATGACCCTCGCCGATACGGCGTCCCTGCTGATTAAGGCACTTAAGGACAGCGCTGCGCAGACGGCGAAGGGAATCTTCAAACTGGGTGGTAAAGGATTAAAGCTCGCTGGGGACACGGCCGGCGATGCCATCGGTGCCGCGGGTCAGGTCGCGGGCGACACCGTCGGCGCGGTTGGCAATGTCGCCGGTGATGTGGCGGGCGGCGTCGGGAAAGCGGCCGGCAACACCGTTGGCGCCGCCGCCGAAGGCGTCAAGAAGCTCGGCAGTGGCCTCGGAGGCCTGCTCAAGGGTGGCAACAAGAAAGAACAGCCCGAAGAAAGCAACGAGTAGCGTTACGTTCAGTTCGACAAGTTCGCCGGGAGGGGCAGGT
>JAQCIA010000021.1 GCA_027620105.1 Verrucomicrobiota bacterium
GCATGGGGGAAAACGGCGTGAGGTCTGCAACAACCTTGGCCAGGGGCGTAACGGACTCGGGGGCCTGCGGCGCCGTTTCGGCAATCACATCGCGGAAGGTGCTCAGTTCCAGGATTCCGGATTTGTGGGTGCTGACGGCGTTGTAGCACATGGCTTCAAGTTCGCGCACGTTGCCGGGAAAGTGATAGGCGCCCAGCAGGGTGAAGAGTTCGGCGGGGGGCGTCGGCCGACGTTTGCCCATGGCCTTGGCCGCTTTTTCCAGAAAATGATCGACCAGCAACGGGAGGTCCTGCAGGCGCTCGCGCAGGGCAGGCACCCGGATCAGGTGCGAGCGCAGACGGAAGAACAGATCCTCGCGGAAGGCGCCGCTGCGCATCTGCACCTGCAGATCACGATTCGTCGCCACAATGATGCGCGCATCGGTGCGCTTGGGCGTGTCTGATCCCAGCTGAAAGTATTCGCGCTCCTGCACCAGGCGCAGCAATTTGACCTGAGACGTGGCGTTCAAATCGCCGATCTCATCCAAGAACAGGGTTCCGCCAGCCGCCTGCTCGATCAGTCCCTTGCGCACGTCCAGGGCGCCGGTAAACGCGCCGCGCAGGTGACCGAAGAGCGTATCCGAGAAGACATTGTCATCCAGGCCGGCGATGTTCACCGGCACAAATTTTCCGGACCGTTCACTGACGGCGTGAATGGAGCGCGCGACCAGTTCCTTGCCGGCTCCCGTTTCTCCGGTGACGAGGATGGGCTGCGGCGTGGTCGAGACCGCCTCAATGTATTGAAACAGCGCGTGCATGGTCCGGTGCCCGGTGACAAGTTCGCGAAAGGCTTCCGGGTGCTTGAGTTCGGCAGAGAGCAGGTGTTCCTTGAGCAGGGCATTTTCACGCCGCACTTCGCGGACCTCAAATGCACGCCGCGTGGCTGCGATCAGCGTGCTCTCATCCACTGGTTTGACCATGTAGTCGAAGGCGCCTTCACGCATGCAGGCGACCGCCGTTTTGACTTCATCCAGGCCCGTTACCACGATAATGGGCATGTCCGGGCATTTCTGGGAGACGCGTGGCAGCAGGTCGCGACCCGAAATGTGGGGCATGTTCAAGTCCAGCAACAGAATTTGAAACTGCTGCTCGTCCAGGCGTTTTTCCACTTCGCGGCTGTCGAGGCATTGAACGAGGTTGCTGATGCCATGCCCCTTCAGCGTGTAGCCATAGCTCTTCTGCATTTCCTCGTCGTCGTCGACAACGAGTACGGGCAGCGGTGGAAATAGCAATTTGCTCATGGGGTGTGTGTCCTCGCGCGGTTACGCATCTTTGGCGCGTTCTCCGCGCACGGGCAAGCGGACCGTGGCCACGGTTCCCTTGCCAACTTCCGATGTGAAGACCAATTGTCCCTTGTGGTTCTCCACGATGGTTCGGGAAATGGACAATCCGAGGCCCGTGCCGCCATCGTCCTTACGCGTGGTAAAGAAGGGGTCGGTGATGCGTGCCAGATCCTCTGGCGCGATCCCCCGTCCTTCGTCGCGGATCGCCACTTCCACATAACCGGTGTCGGCATCCCAGCGGGTGCTGGCCACGATCGCCGCCTGCGGACTGCCGAGGGCCTGACAGGCGTTGCTCAGGAGATTGATGAGCACCTGCTCGATGCGCTGCTTGTTGCCAATCACGGTGGGCAGGGACGCCGCTTTTTCCACTGTGAACCGTTGCGTGGCCTTGCGAATCAGGGGATGCATCAGATTGGCGGCGGCTTGCAGCGTGGCGTTGACGTCCACGGCTTCGGTCAAGATTTCGCTGCCCTGGCGGGCGTAGGACTTGAGGTCGTCGACGAGCCCCTTGATACGCTGGGCCGCCTTCTCCAGAACCTGGACCAGTTCGGGCAGTTCTTCGCGAATTTCGCTGTAGCTGCGCATGCCTACATCAAAGTCGCCCTCCTGCACCCGCACCCGATCCAAGATGGGGATCAGGTCGTTGCAGATGCGTTCAAGGGCGGTGCTACTGAGCAGTAGGGCATTGTTGGGGTTGCTGATTTCGTGGGCGACGCCGGACACCAGATTGCCGAGCGCCACCATCTTGTCGGCCTGGATCAGTTGCTGTTGTCGGCGCGCCGCATCGGCCTGCGCATGTTTGCGTTCCGTGATGTCCTCAAGAATGACGACGGCGCCGGTGGTCAGCGGTGCGATCGTGACGTTGTACCAGGCCGCGTGCCAGGCCACATCGGGGTGGTGTGCCACATCGCGCGCGGCCATGGCTTTTGTCAGCATCGGCGCAAGGGCGGTTTCCTGTTCACCCCGCGCAGCGTCAAACAGAGGGGCGCCGAGGTTCGGCAGGGGCGCGTTCAGCGCGCGTCGCGCCAGGTTGCTCTTCAACACATGTCCATGCTGATCGACGACGACCATGGGCAGGGGGTTGTGCTGAAACAGCGCAAAATTAAACGCCTCCTTCTCCTGCAGTTGGTGGTCGTGGGCGCTGTTGGAACCGTTGGCCGGCGGTGCGACCGGCGGACGCTGCCTGTTGATCGCGTGCATCGTGCGCAACTCTACACGGGGCCAGGCACTTGCGCCACGACAAATCGCCGTCGCGGCGCAAGATCGCGCCTGTCGATGCGTGCGCGGTTGCGTAGTCTCAAGACTAGCATCGCCCATGAATGACAGGCGTCGTATTTTGGAACGGCTCCTCAGTACCCCACCACGAAATCCATGAGCGAATCGGTTTCGTCAATACCGCGCGCGGATGCAAATGCTCCTACCGACGGCGCCGATGCACGGGGCGGGGGGGCGCACTCTTTGCGCAGCAAGCGATGCGCACACCTGACGGTCTGGCGGTGGTCAGCGCGGGCGACGCATTGACATACCGGCAACTCGATCAGCGGGCCGCGGGTGTGGCGACAATGTTGCGCGGGCGCGGTGTGGGGCCGGATGTGGTGGTGGCGGTCGGTGTCGAGCGCTCGCTTGATCTGGCAGTCGCCGTGCTTGGAATCCTGAAGGCTGGTGGCGCCTATCTGCCTCTGGATCCGGAGTACCCGGCGAACCGGTTGGCCTTCCTGCTGACGGATGCCCAGGTGCCGGTGCTGTTGACGCAGCGCCATCTCGCCGCCCGCTTCCCGGCTGCCGGCGAAGGTTGGCCGGAGGCGCTGAGGCAGAGATTGGTGAGGCCGCGCAGGGCGGGTGGGAAGGGGATGGCCGCGGGGTCGTTTTCGCCACGCGTGGAACCGCACAGCAAGGCCACGCCCAGGAGACAGGCAACGGCAGAGCGCGGGTGGTTCATGAGCCGGGCGGCACGTAGATGGGGTTCGTCAGCATGTGCCAGGCGCGGATGGTGATGCGCTGTTCGGCCGCGAGGTGCAAGAGGCGCGCCTGGACATCGGGCCGCAGCGGCGTGGTCAGGACGATTTCATCGATGCGTCGCGCGGCGATCAGGTCGGGCAGGTGGGCGATGCCGCCGAGCACGCGATAGCCGCCGACATAGCGGCCGTTGAGCAAGGGATCATCGTCCAGCAGGCCGAGGATTTTCTGGCCCTCCTGTTCGCCGGCGGGCGTGAAGCTGCGGTCCATGAGGTAGAGCGAGGTGCTGAAGCCCGCGCCGTAGAGCAGGACATGGTGGGCGCTCCCGTCCGCGCGGTGGCGGCGTGAGCCGGCGAGGCCGACGGCGTCCTGGATGACGCGCGGGAGGAGGCGCGTACCGAGCACCAGCGGAACGGCGCAGCCGATGTAGACCAGGACCTGCCAGAGCAGCCAGTTCCCGGCGCTCTGGCCCATGACGATGGAAGGGTCGCCGGGGCCGTCGAGGTTCAGGACCATGACGCTCAGCGGCGGCGGAGGCTGCGCCGCGACAATTGCGAAGCCGGCGGCGGCGAGAATTCCGGCGAGCAGGGCGAAGCCCAGCAAGACATATTCCGTCGGCCGAGCCCGGCTCCAGATGCGCTGATAGGTGCGGGTGACGGCGAGCAACAGGAACGGGACCCCGACCCAGATGGGGATTTGGTTGAACCAGAAGCGGCTCAACTCGATGCCGACGGCTTTGTGCAGCCCGGCGACGGTGGCAACGGCCAGGGCGAGGCACAGCGCCAGCACATCCCACGCGGGTGCCAGCACGACCGCGAGCGCGCGGTTGAAGGGGCGGCGAATGCCTTCGGTGACGGCCACGCCGCTGACCCACAGCTCGGTGCCAGCCAGATAGCGCACGGCCGCGTAGGTGCCGGCCACGAAGGCGAGGGTGTAGATGCCGACGGCGCGCGAACGGAAGATGATGCTGAGCAGCCCAACGGCGACGAGAGCGCCGTTGAGCGCATACAAGGCAGTGGCGGTGGCGCGGTGGGAGAGACCGGTGCGCACGAGGCGGTGGTGCAGGTGGTCGGTATCGCCCGCAAAAATGTTTTGCGCGTTGACCGGATTGCCCTCGACCTGGTTGAAGCGCAGGCGCCGGGCCGCGCGGCGCCAAACGGCGAGCAGGGTGTCGAGCAACGGCACACCCACCGCCAACAGCGGCACCCCGATGGCGGTTAGCGCCGTGCCCTTGGCCCCCGTGCCCGTGGCGATGGCGGCGAGGGTGAAGCCGAGGAACATGCTGCCGGAGTCGCCAAGGAAGATGGAGGCGGGCTGGAAGTTGTAGCGCAGGAAGGCGAGGCAGGCGCCCATGAAGCCAAAGAGCACGAGGGCGTCGCCGGGGACGTGACGGAAGAGGAAGGAGCCGCCAATGCCGGCGGCGGCGATCACGGCGAGCCCGGTGGCGAGGCCGTCGATGCCGTCAATCAGGTTGAAGGCGTTGATGAAGGCCAGGAACCAGAAGACGGTGGCCACGTAGTCGAGGACGGGGGGCAGCATCGTCCGTGATGTCACCATAGGCGAGCGTCAGCAGGCCCGTGGGGCCATTGATTGTGCCGCGGGCGACAGCAATTTTTTCCCATAACGCGCGGCTTTCATTCAGGCGGAACTGAACGCCCTCGCGTACGGTCGCATCGATGCTGTCACCCAGCGGCGCGATCAGGCTGGCGGCGAGGGTGGCGCAACCCAGGTCGGCGAGCAAGGCCGCGCGGCGGCCCACGAGTTCCGCGTTGTCGGGCGTCAACGCGAGCAACTGCGTCAGCAGGCTCAGACCCCGCCAGGTGGCGCCGTGCTGCATGCACCACTCCGAATAGACGCGCAAGAGCGGCACACAGGCGGGATGTTGCGCGTAGGCGGCTGCGAGGCGCGCGGCGCTGGTGGCCGGGGCGCCCCGGGTAAGGGTATCCACATAGCTTTCCGCGATGGATGCATCTTTCGGCGACAAGGTGAGCAGGGCGCTGTAGAGCGCTGCGGCTTCTTCGAATCGCAACAACTCACGATAAGCGAGCGCTGCGGCGGTCATGTACGCGGTTTCGTTGCGACGGGCGTCATCCAACAGAGCGTATGTCGTGGCTACGGCCTCGGGTTGCTTGGCACGGGCGGCGGCCAGGCAGTAGGTGGCGGTGATGTCGGGGGCGGCTTCGGACAGCGTGTGGGCGCGCGGCAGCAGGTTGAAAGCTTCTTCAGGCGGGGCCTGCGTGGCGGCATCCGCTAGCAGTAGCGCCAGGATGGGGCTGGCGAGTGCATCATCCGGCGCTGCCGCCAGGAGCGCTTCGTACGTGCTGCGGGCAGCGGCGTTATTGCCCAGGCGACGCTCGATCGCGCCCTTTGTGCGCAACAATTCCACATCGGCGGGGGCGCCCTCAAGACCGAGTTGCAAAGTGGCCAGGGCCGCGTCAAGCTGACCCGCGCCGATTTGTGTCTTGGCCGTCTTCAATAAATCGACGGTCTGCGGTGACGCGCCGCTGGTTGGCGCATGTGTTGCCTCGGGCTTGGGTGCTGGTGCGGTTTGCGCTGAATCTGCCAGCGAGGGGAGCGCTACCGCGATCAGCAGGACGGGCAGCAACAGGAATGACCGGTGTGCGTATTTCATGGTGCCGGAGTTTATCAGCCGAAAGAAAAACTGTCACGAACCGCGATGCCTGCGCGAAAATGGTTGAACTTGCCGAGAGGCCGGATAACATTGACCACCTGTTCTTGCGCCACGGGTCGCCCCGGGGTCGACGACAACAATTTATGGCGGGTGTAGCTCAGTTGGTTAGAGCGTCAGATTGTGGTTCTGAATGTCGCGGGTTCGAATCCCGTCACTCGCCCCATTTCATATTGCCGCGCGCGGCCCCAAGGCGGATCCAAAGCATGCCGAGGGGAGCGCAATAGCGTTGCTCTGATGCGTCAAACCGCCAAACCCGTCCGAAAATGCCACGCCTGTCTGTTGAATCTGGGCGATCGTTGCTGGCGCTATGCGTCTCCACGCAGCCAGTGGCGCGAGCGGCGGCAGTGTCTGGGCTTTAACAACGCGGTCCTTTATGCGGCTTATCGCACATGGCTGAAGCGCGCGCAGGTGAAATCGCGTAAGGAACTGCGGCGGGACGCCGTGGGCGCGCGCAAGCGGCTGGTGGATGGCGGCAAGCCGGGGTTCGCCCCGGAAGATCGGCAAGGATGAAGGCCCGGAATTCTTCCAGCGTTGTGCGTGAGCGCGCCCTGCTCGTGCAGGTCATTCTGGGGCGGCAGCGCATCGAAGACGCGGCCGACTCCCTGGCCGAACTGGAGCGCCTGGCGGACACGGCTGGTGCCGTGGTCGTCGGCTGCGTCACGCAACGTCGCCCGCGCCCGGCACCGGGGCTACTCGTGGGCGAAGGCAAATTGGCGGACATTCAGCTTGCCTGCCGTGAGGGCAATGCCAACATCATCATTTTCGACAACGACCTCTCCCCGAGTCAGGTGAACAACCTTGACCTTTCGCTCGGCATCAAAGTGATCGATCGCACGGAACTGATCCTCCAGATTTTTGCCGGGCGGGCGAAATCCGCCGAAGCCCAGGTGCAGGTGGAGCTCGCGCAGTTGCAGTATCTGATTTCGCGGCTGCCGACGTCCGAAAAACAGGCGCGCTTCAAGGGGGGCATCGGCATGAAGGGGCCGGGGGAAAGCCCGTTGCAACTGCGCAACGAACCGATGCGCCGGCGCATGCGTGATCTGAAGCGCAAATTGGAGGCGATTCAGGCGCGGCGGCAACAAACGCGCGGGCGGGGGCGCTGGCCGCTGGTCTCGCTCGTGGGCTATACCAATGCGGGCAAGTCGACGCTGCTGAACGCCTTCACCGGCGCGGATGCATACGTGGATGACCGGCTCTTCGCCACGCTGGATACCAAGACACGGCTGGTGCACCTCGGTCCGGAACGCATGGCGATGCTGTCGGATACGGTCGGCTTTATTCGAGACCTCCCACACGGGCTGGTGGCGTCCTTTCGATCAACGCTCGACGTTGCCGCCTATTCGGACCTGCTGCTCGTGGTGTCCGATGCGTCGCATCCCTATGTGCGCGATCACTTGCGGGTCGTCGATGAAACCCTGCGTGAGATCAATGCGCACACGGTGCCGCGGGTGATGGTGTGGAACAAGTGCGATGCGCCTGACGCGGTTGCCGCCCTGCCGGAGTTGCAGTCCGAGTGGCCGGAAAGCGTGGCGATTTCGGCCCGCGACGGGAAAGGCTTGGACGATTTGCGCCACCGTATGGTGGCCGCCATGCCGCGCTGGGCGCGCGACGATTGACGCTGCGCGGCAACGGCGCGCCAGCGCGACGGCAAGGGGATTTGAGCTGCGCCGTGCTTCGTGGTAAGGAGAATGGCCATGCTGTACATCGTGGCAACACCGATCGGCAATCTGGAAGATCTTACCCCGCGCGCGCGCCGGGTGCTGGGCGAGGTGCCGGTGATCGCCTGCGAGGATACGCGGCGCACGTGGGCCTTGCTCTCGGCCTGCGCTATTTCGCGACCCGAAATGATCTCCTACCGCGAAGGCATTGAGCAGCGCGCCGGGGAGCGGTTGCTGTCCGAACTGGCCGCGGGGCGCGACGTGGCACTGTGCACGGATGGTGGTTATCCCGGCGTTAGCGATCCCGCACAGCGCGGCATCGAGGTGCAGGTGATTCCGGGGCCATCCGCGGTGACCGTGGCCCTCGTGAGTTCTGGCCTCTCCACGTCCAGCTACACCTTTAAGGGCTACCCGCCGCGCAAGTCCGGGGTGCTGCGCCGCTTTTTCGAGGAAGAGCGCGACATGCCGCACACCCTCGTGCTCTTTGAGTCACCGCACCGTATCGGCAAGACACTGGCCGCCGCACACGCGGTGCTGGGGGATCGCGAGGCGGCGGTCTGCCTGGAACTGACCAAGAAGTTTGAGCGGGTGGCGCGCGGCTTCCTCGGGGATCTTGCCCGCGATTTTGCGGAGAAACACACCCGAGGTGAAGTCACCCTGGTGATTGCCGGGAACAATCCAAAGTTTCAGCGTGGGGGCCCGGCGGCGGAATTTCCAGAAGATGCGGAAGAGGCGGAAGAGGGAGTGCAGCGCGCTGAGACGTAAGCGGCCCTCATCCCGGCCTTCTCGCTGAGGGCTGCGTCAGTTCTGGATTTCGCGCTGGGTCGGGTAGGCCAACTGCATGCGCTTGTCCTTTTCGAACTCCGCCAGGATGCGGTTGTTGATGCGCGTGCGCACTTCATCCACGCGACGATAGTGACTGACAAATAGCAACCGATAGAGCACACCGCTATCTGCGATCACAGCGTGGATTTTAGGGACGTATTCCGAATCGGGAACGCCATAGACCCGCTCCATGCGCCCCGCGCCCTGGCGCGCTTCCACAAACTCCTGGGCGGTTTCTTCCTGCAGGATTCGCAGCAGCAGCGCACCGGCCGCGGGCGCCGGTGTTTCGTAGGTGATGGTGATGTCGATCTTGTTCCAGATGTAAGGGTGGACGTGGTTGAAGTTGATGAGCTTCTCCTTAAAAATGAAACTGTTGGGGATCACGATCACGCGTCCCGTCGGTTCATCCACATCCAACCAGCCGCGCAATTCGAGAATGGTCGTGCGCAGCAACTGCACGTCCAGCACGTCGCCCACGCGCCCGTCCACTTCGATGCGATCGCCCACGTAAATCTTACGGCTGGCGACGATCACAAACCAGCCCGCGAAGGATGAACAGAGATCCTGGAGGGCGATGACCACGGCGGCACCCGCGATGCCAAGCGTGGTGGCGAAAGGCCGCAGGTCTTCGAAGAAGAAGCTGATCACGACGCCGATGGCAACGATGATGCTGCTATACAGGCAGATGCGGCGCGCATTGAACAGGCGGTCACGCTTGTACAGGCGGGGCAGCGCGAGTCGGCTGAACAAATAATAGAGGGCAAAGATCGCGAGAATGAGGATGACGGGCACCAGGACGCTGCGAAAGTACCGCTGTTTGAGTGTTCAAAATCTTCGCGGAGTACGTCCAGTTCGGTTTCATACAACGCGCGCAGGCGCGCGTCCTCGTTCAGGGCTTCATCAATGCTCGCCACCTGATTCTTCAAGATCTCCAGGCGCGCTGCGTAGAAGGGGCTGCGGCTCTTTTCGACTTCCAGCTGTTCGCGGATTTCGCGGTCACGCGTCAGGTCAAACTTTTCCTCAAGCAACGAGATCGTTTCATCGAGTTGGGCGTTTTTGTTTTCGAGGAGTTGGATGACGGGGGCGATGCCGTTGCGGATGTCCTCAGTCTCCGACATGCTGGAAAGCAGTTCCGTCAGCTTGCCCTGTTCGATGCGCCGGATATTGCGCTTCTCCGCCAGGAGGCGGACATTCGGACGCGGATTGATTGGCAAATCGCGGATCAGTTTCTCGATACGATCCGCTTCCATGCCCACCGTGCTACGCGCCACCCAGCGGGCGATTTGCAGGCGGTGCCCTTCGATGTCTTCGCTCAGATTTTCAAGGCGTTCAGCAAGTTCAACCTGTTCGCGACCGACGGCGTCGCCGCGCTTTGTCAGGAGTTCCAGGCGTTTTTCGGGGCGCGTGCGTTCTTCGCGTATATTTTCCGTACGAGCCCGCAGGCGCGCGATTTCTTCCATGGGGCGGGGATCGTCCTGATCGATGGCGCTGAGGAGTTCGCGCAGGCGGGAGAGACTGCGCTGGGTACGGGCGGCGGCGAGGTCGGCTTCG
The DNA here is from genome assembly GCA_027620105.1 of Verrucomicrobiota bacterium. Taxonomy (GTDB): domain Bacteria; phylum Verrucomicrobiota; class Kiritimatiellia; order UBA8416; family JAIOPI01; genus JAIOPI01. Next base: position 10,004 of record JAQCIA010000021.1, read on the forward strand.
CGCGAGGCCAGATCCTGGCGGCGCGCCTCCTGCTCGACTTCCTGTCGTTCCACTTCCAGCTTGCGGCGGCGCAATTCGGCCTCACGCAACTCGGTCCTGGTGAGGGCGTTGGTAGTCTCCTGGGCCGTGGCCTGGCAGGGAAGAAGGGAGAGCCCAAGCAACAGCAGACAAGCCAATCGACGCGTCATCATGTTGCGCCAGACTACGCCGATGGTCACGGCTTGGTAAGCGCCGGGTGGCGTTAACGCTCGCGGGCTCACGGGCGCTGTCGCCGGGCATCGCGTGCGGCGTTGCGGGCCACTTCGGGCAAGGCCGGATGGATGAAGATCATATCCAGCAAGTCGGCGAGCGTGCCGGATTTCTTCATGAGCACGATGAAGAGGTGCAGCATGTTCGAGGCTTCGTCACCCACAATATGCGCCCCCAGCACGCGGTCGGTCTGGCGGTCGATTAAGATTTTGACGAGGCCATGATCCAGCATGCGCGCCTCACCGGCCGTGCAGTCGGCATACCGCGCGCGCCCGACCAGCAGGTCGATGCCTTGCGCGCGCAGTTCGGTTTCCGTGGGGCCGACGCCGGCGATCTGCGGATGCGCGAAGACGGCGTGGGGCACGGGACCGTAGTCGAGGGGACGGTCATCGCGACCGAGCACCGCGGTGCGCATCAGGTATTCGCCTTCATAGTTCACCGTGTGACGAAACAGATGCCGCCCAATGCAGTCACCGAGCGCGTAAACGCCGGGCACCGTCGTACGGAGATGGTCGTCCACGTTGATGAAGCCATCCGGGGACAACGTGATGGCGGTGTGCGCGAGGCCAATGTTGTCCGTGTTGGGAACCACGCCCGTGGCGACGAGCAGGGCCTCGGCCGTGAGGGACATCCCGCTCCCATCGGCGCCCTGCAGCTCCACCGTGAATTCGCCATGGCGGTAGTCCACGCGCGCGACCGCCGCGCCGCTGTGGAGCGTGTGCCGCCGCGCAAAGACGCGCGTGAATTCATCGGCGATTTCCTGATCCTCGTGCCGCAGCATGTGCGAGCGCAGGATTAGGTGTACATCCGTGCCAAGAGCGCTGTAGGCATAGCCCAGTTCCGCGGCAATGTAGCCGCCGCCGAGAATCAGCAAGCGGCGGGGTGGGGTGGTGTTGCGCAGGGCTTCCGTACTGGTCATGAAGGGCGTTCCGGCAAGACCGGGAATGTCGGGAATGCGCGGACGCGAACCCGCCGCGATGAAGATTTTTTCGGCGCGCAGTTCCGTGCCATTAATCGCGATTGTGTGATCACCGGTGAATTGTGCCTGTCCCTGGAGGAAGGTGATGCCGGGATGCTGCGCATGGGCGGCGCGGTTTTCGGCAGAGGTTTTATCCACGGACGCGGAGATACGGCGGACGATAGCGGCAAAATCCGGGCGGGGATCGTTCAGGCCGCGAATGCCAAGGCGCGCGGCGTGGCGGGCAAGGTCTGCAACTTCCGCCGGATAAATCAGCATCTTGGAAGGAATGCATCCGCGGTTCAGACACGTGCCGCCAAACGCATCGTTCTCGATCAGGGCCACGCGCAATCCGGACTGCGCGGCCGGCATGGCCAGTTTTGTGCCGCCGCCGGATCCAATGATGATGATGTCAAATGTCTGCATGGCGGCGTATCATGGGCGCGAACCGGTTGACATTCAAGGCGCGAGCCCCCTAGTCTCTCCCGCGCCATCGCGAAAGTCGTCCAGCCAGCTTAGCTCAGTTGGTAGAGCAGCTGATTTGTAATCAGCAGGTCATCGGTTCGAGTCCGATAGCTGGCTCCATTCATTTCCTCTGGTTTCTTAGCAAATCCCGGTGTTTTGGCCGGAATAGAAGAATTCTGCCAGCGGACACAAAAAGGCACGTAAACACCCGAAAAGCCATTTTTACGTGGCAAGCATGTGGCAAGCGGGATTGCCCGTTGATTCCGCCAGTCGCACCGATGGCCCCGCTTGGCAGGTAATTGGCAGTCGAAGGCGCGGATGTGTCCACCGCTAGGGGTGGCAGGTGATCGCCATTCGTACGGTCAACGCGAGGCTCTACGGCGTGCTGTAGGGCAGGCAGCAGGCAGCGGTCATGGCGGTGGCGTCAGGGCCTGGCGCATGGTGAAGCGTGGACTCGCAGCCCACCGCGCAGCCAGGCGAGCTATCCCGTCCCTCCCCCCGTGGCCCCCCTGCGCCTCAACGATAACTGGTCGGTCGAACGGGAGCCAAAAGTTTTCGCCCCGCAGGAGCCTCCTGGGCTAGCCGCTTGGTTGAGTGCCAAGAGGCGTTCAGACGCTCCCACGTGTGGCTCCGAGTACCGGCCCCACGTGGGGTAACTTGTCGAGCGCATCCTCCGCCATCTGGGCTTGTGGGAGCAGGGCGTGCGGGTTTCGCCGGCGAGGGCACCGCCTGAGATTGCCGAATGGGTCATCGAGCCCTGCGGCGATGACGCTCGAAGCGCGTTTTCATCCAGAGGCGGATCTTTGAGAAGCCGGAGTTGACTTCACCACCCCAATCCCGACACATTACCATCATGCAAGCGCATCTTCAGACCGGCTCCAACGGGTGGATGCCCATGCCGCCTGAAAAGCGATTTCTTGTCACCTTGAGTGCCAGCAAAGGCCAGTCCGCCTGTGCCGGCATCCGCGTTCCATGAAGCCCTCATCTACCATTCGCAAGGTCGCTTTTCTCGGCGCTTATCTCCCGAAAAAGTGCGGTATCGCCACGTTTACCACGGATCTGCGCTGCTCGGTGGCAAAGGAGTTCCCGGAGATGCAATGCCTTGTCGTGCCGGTTAATCCGAAGTTCCAAGGACTTTCCGCACTCCATTGCGCCGC
>JAQCIA010000022.1 GCA_027620105.1 Verrucomicrobiota bacterium
GACCGCAGCGGCGCCGACAACAACCCGCTGCGTGTCGTCGCCCCCACCAGCGTGAACCGCGGCAACTCGATCCGCACCGACCGCGCATTCGCCCCCTGGTCGATCATGATATCGAGCATAAAGTCTTCCATCGCCGCATAAAGATACTCTTCCACCGTCTTCTGCATGCGGTGAATTTCGTCGATGAAGAGCACATCGCCGCGCTCAAGGCTCGTCAACAATCCCGCGAGATCGCCGGCCTTATCGATCACCGGTCCGGACGTGACCTTGATGTTCACCCCCATGGATTCGGCGATGATGTGCGCCAGCGTCGTTTTTCCTAGTCCCGGCGGACCAAACAGCAACACATGATCCAGCACGTCGCCGCGCTGCTTAGCCGCCGCCACGGCCAGTTCCAACCGCTCGCGCACCTTCCCCTGCCCCACGAAGTCATGAAAGGACCCTGGCCGCAGGGTCAAATCCAGTTCGCCATTGGGGCGGTTCAGCGCGTCCGTTAACAAGCGTTCGGTCATCACAGCCCTTTCGCGCGAACCAAAACGTAACCGCAGCTAAACGCGGATGAACGCGGATACAAATACCGATCAGCGTGCATCTGTGTCCATCTGCGGTTGTTCTTCCCCATCACGTGCTCAGCGCCTTCTTGATCAAAACTTCCACCCCGGCGTCGGGCAGCATCTGCCGGGCCGCCACCACCAGCTTGCGTGCCTCTTCCTGTTTGTATCCGAGAGAAACAAGGGCGGCAATGGCATCGCGCAAGGTCATATCGGTTTCCGCCGGACCGGCCAGCGCCTCCAGCGCTTCGCCCGCGGAAAATTTGTCCTTCAATTCCACGATTACGACATCACTGGTCTTGCGCCCAACGCCGGACACCCCGCTCAGCCGCTTCGAATCGCCACCGACGATCGCCGCCTTGAGTTCGCGCACGGACAATCCGCTCAGGGCGCTCAGCGCCAGCTTGGGTCCGATGCCACTGACGGTCATGAGCAGCCCGAACATGCGCCGCTCCGTATCCGTCAGGAATCCGAACAGGACGTGCGCATCTTCGCGCACTTGGAGATAGGTGAGCACCCGGCAGCGCGCGCCCGATTCCGGCAATCGGTCATAGCTGCTCAGCGGGATGAAGACGTCGTAGCCCACGCCCTGCACGTCGAGCACCACCCGGGTGGGGTGCTTCTCAACCAGAACCCCGTCAAGAAATGCAATCATGTCGGAGTCTCGCTGCTCGCCCGTGGCTTTTCAAGCGCACAGTCGCCGGGCGATGCCACGCCTGCCCGCGTGTTCTTGCCCAGCGCGGTCAATGTCAGATCGGCTCGGAATCCAAGGCCGCATGCCCCGTACGGGTGTGGAGATGGCAGATGGCGACCGCCAATGCGTCGGCGACATCCTCCTGCGGTTCGGAATCAAGCCCCAGAAGTTGCACAACCATGCGCATCACCTGATCCTTCTCGGCGCCCCCGAACCCCACAAGCGCTTGCTTGGCACGGCGCGGTGCATACTCGAAAACCGGCACCCCGGCACAGGCACAAGCCGCCACCGCAACCCCGCGCACTTGCCCCAGGATATCCGCCGTTTTGGCGTTACGATGGAAAAACCCGCTTTCCAATGCGGCCGCCTTGGGCTCGGTTTCGGCAATCAGCGCGCGTATGCCTTCGAAAATCCCCCGCAGACAGTCTGAACGGCGCACGCCGGCGGGCATCCGCAAATTTTTCTGGGCGATTCCGATCATGCGCGAACCGCGCGCCTCTACCACGCCCAGCCCCGTCGATCGGAGAGACGCATCAATGCCGAGCACGCGGACGCCTGGTGTCATGCGTCCCCTTCGCCCGAAGGTGCATCGTGCACGCGAAAGGTCGAACGTTGAACGCTCTCGGCCATGCCCCCCCCCAGCCCCACGCTACCCCTTGGCCGCAATCGCTTGGAGCACCTCATCGGTCATGTCCATGTTCGTGTACACGTTCTGGACATCGTCGCTGTCTTCAAGGTCGCTCACAAACTTCAGAATGGATCCGGCAACACCCGCATCCGAAACCTGCATGGGCGCCATGGGCAGCATGGTCACTTCCGCGCTGAGTGTCGGAATCTTTGCCTTCTCGAGCGCATCCGTAACATCCGTGAAGAGCGCCGGTGCGACCAGAATTTCGTACTGCGTGCCGTCGCCGCTCATGTCGTCGGCGCCAGCCTCCACCACGATCCCCATCAGCTTGTCCTCATCGACAATCGTCGCGTCGACAAAGATCTGCCCCTTGCGCTCAAATCCGCGCAGGCAGGCTCCTTGCGTGGCGATGCTCGCGTTGTGCCGTGTGAAGGTGTGCCGAATCTCGGCCGTCGCGCGGTTGCGATTGTCCGTCAACACCTGAATGATCACGGCAACGCCACCGACATAACCTTCGTACACAATGTCTTCGTAGCTCGCGCCCTCCAACTCCCCCGCGCCCTTTTTGACAGCGCGTTCGATGTTGTCGGAAGGCATGTTGTAGCTCTTGGCCTTCTGGATCAGGGTCCGCAGGGCCACATTCGTCACCGGATCACTGCCGCCACTCTTGGCAACCAGCATCAACTCCTTGCTGAGCTTGCTGAAAATCTTGCCGCGCTTGGCATCCGCCGCATTCTTTTTATGCTGAATCGTCTTCCATTTACTATGCCCACTCATACCCGTCTCTCCCTCGCCAAGCTTCGGTTGAAAACGACATCTTAGCCGGGGCATGCCCGGTCGTCATCAGGAAAGCACGGGGAGGAACGTGGCCTCGGCAAGGCGCCAGGCCAGGGGCTAAGGCCTCACCGGGTAGCGCGTTGATAGCCCCTTGGCTTATCTCCGGCATGGTAGGGCCGGCTTTCGCTGAAAAAGTCAGCGGTAACGCAAAAATCGGACGTCGCCCTAATCGTCGAGCACGTTCACGTCTTCATCGCTGGGCGAGCGCTGCACCCATTGGTCATCGCCCGGACCATTCACATCCACCAGGACCACCCGCACATTCGCCACCGGCACAACCGCCTTGACCTGCGTGCACAAGGACCGCGCATCCCGCGACACCCACACGGTCATTTTTCCCTTGCGCACGAACAGCCCCTCGAACTTGGCCTGCGGTTCAAGGCGCAGACTCGGCACGCGGCCATAACTCTTCAGCTTCACGGATTCCACCGACATCGCCTTGAGATACAAATCGTAGGTCTTATCGTCTGCCATTACGCGATAGTGCGATTGCACGCCTTCAGGAAACGTCTGCGAGCGCATGTAGTACATGAAGGTCACCAAATCCCGCGTATCCGGATCGATGTCAAAAATCTTCTCTTTGCCCGTGAGCAGCGATTTCCAGTGCGCCTTTAGCGCCTTGTGATCAAACGTCGTCCGTTCGTGATACCGTTTGCGCCCCTCCCGCAGATTCTTTTCAAAGCGCACCGGCAGAAACGTCGTCGGCTCAATCACCGCTTCAATGGTGTCATTAACGGGATACAGTGTGGCGATCGCGCGATTGCTGCGCGTGCGATAGCGGATTGCGAGCAGCGTGCGGCCATCTTCCTGAATCCATTCCGTCGTGATGCGGGTCTGGCCAACGGGAATCACGCCCCAATAGATGTTGTAGACCAATTCCTCGCCGACCGGAAACCACAGGGTGGGCGGGGGTGGAGCGTCCGCAGATGCCACGGTGTTCGTGGCTGCATCTTCCGCAACTTCCAGTGCTGCGTCCGGCGACGCGTTCGTTGACACGACCGGGATGTGAACATCGTTCGTGGCATCAGCGGAAATCGCATCCGCCGTTGTTTCGGCCTCAGGTTCAGCGGCGTCGCCCCCCATGCTTGGGCGGTCCGCACACACCCTCAGCGACATGGACAGGCAGCCCCCTGCCACCAGCAGCGTCCAGCCGCGTAAGCTGAATGGGACCATGCGAACCCCTAACCCTTGACCGAAAACCAGCACTCCGCATTGGCATAGTCGCGCACCACACGGCCAGCCAGCACCGACTCCGGCTGGCGGCGCAACTTCCGCAGGATATCCGCCTTTTCTTTTCCCTCCACCCAAAAAACGAGGCGCTGCACCCGCCGCAGGAGATCCGGCGACACCGAAATACGGTGCGGCGGCGTCGACCGTTTCACCGCCACGGCAAGGCGGCCCGCGCCACTCTGCACGTCACTGTCCGTGAACAGCGAGGCCAAATGCCCATCGGCCCCCAGTCCAAGAATGCCGAGGGCGATGCGCCCGGTCAGCAGAAAATCTTCGAGCGTGCGGGCGTACCGATCAGCCGCGTCATCAAGGTCGCAGGTGGTGTCCACGCGCAGTAAACGTGTGTCCGGCAGCTTCAACGCCGCACCCAGGGGCGCGATATGCGCATAATTCAGTTCGCGCGAGCCTGGGGCCACATGCCGCTCATCGCTGACCAGCAGATGCAGCGTCTTGCCGGCGTGAAGCGGGCGCTCCGCCAGGCGCTGATAGACCGTCAACGGCGTCTTGCCACCGGTGAGCATCACGCCATTGGGGCCCGCAGTTTCCTCTGCGAACGCCGTTTCCAACAACTCCACCGCATGCTGCTCCAATGCATGTCGGCTGGGAAATTCGCGAAATGTCAACATACCCAACTCACTCCCTGTGCCAGGCGGCGCCGTGGCGTGCCGCGAGCTGATCCGCCCCCGCCGGCCCGGCGGTACCGAACTCGTATGCTTCCGGAATCACAGACTGCGCATCAATCGTCTCCAGCACCGGTGTGAAGATATCCCAGGCGGACGCCAGTTCATCCTCCCGGATGAAGAGGCTCTTTTCACCGCGCAGGATGTCCAGAAGCAAATCCTCGTAGGCCTCCGGGATCAGTTGCGTGAAGGCGGTCTTGTACTGCAGATTCAGTTCACGCAGCTCCAGGTCCATTCCCAGTCCGGGCACCTTGCTCCAGATGCGGAAGGTGATCGCCTCATCCGGCTGAATGCGGATCACCAGCTCGTTCGGCGTGCCGTCCGACGCGGGAAAGACACCGCCCGGCGCGGGCCGGAACTGAATACGGATTTCGGAACTGCGGCCATCCAACCCCTTCCCGGCACGCAGCAGAAAGGGCACGCCTTCCCAGCGCCCGTTGACCACGCGCAAGGCTGCGGCCGCGTAGGTGGCGGTGCGCGAACCCGGAAGCACCGATGGATCGTCTCGGTACCCCGGAATGTGCACCCCACCCCGATACGTGGCCGCATACTGCCCGACAACCACATCGTCAAGTGTCGGCGGCGGAACACATTGCAAGGCGTTGACCTTGGCATTGCGGATGTGCGTGGCATTCAGACGCGAAGGCGGCTCCATGGCCACGAGCGAAAGTATCTGGAGCAAATGATTCTGCATCACATCGCGGATGATGCCGGCACCGTCGAAATAGCCGCCACGCCCTTCGATGCTGACGTTCTCTTTCCAGGTGATCTGCACACTCTTGATGTAGTGTCGGTTCCAGATGGGCTCGAAGATCAAGTTCGCGAAACGCAGTACGAGCAGATTCTGGATCACTTCCTTCCCGAGGTAGTGATCGATGCGATAGATCTGCTCCTCCTTGAACACCGTTCCCATTTCATGCGTGAGCAGGTCTGAGGATGCGCGATCATGTCCAAACGGCTTTTCAATCACCACCCGCGTCCAGGCGCCCTCCCCGGATGGATTGGCGAAACCCGCCTCGCCCAGGGCGCGCGTGACCGGCAGAAACACATGGGGGGGCACGGCCAGATAGAACACCCGATTTTCCGGTGTTCCATCCGGCGCGGCCTTCAGCAACGGGGCCAATGCTTTCAGGTCCGCGGTGGCGTCGTACTGCCCGGACACATACGTGCAGCGCGCGAGAAACTCCTGCATGCGCGCTTCGCAGCTCGCCGCTTCGGGCATGTACCGGCAGGTCAGATTCTCCGCCGTGATCGCCCGGAACTCGGCATCGCTGAGCGGTGTGCGCGCGAAACCCACCACGCGAAAATGTTTCGGCAGGAACCCCTGGCTGTACAACGCAAACAGCGCAGGCAGAATCTTCGTGCGCGCGAGGTGACCGGAAGCACCAAGGAGCACGATACTGAGGTGATCACCCGGTTCGCTCATGGCGCCTGGTCACCGGAAAGCAACACCATATAGGTCGGTAGCCCTAACACACCATACCGACTCTGCACCTCCGCCGTCGCGGGATCCGCGGGATCCTCGGCCTGATACTTCACTTTCACGAATGCGCCCAACCGTGCCTGCACGGCTGGGTCAGCGAAGGTGGTCCGATCCATGTGCAGACAACTCTTGCACCAAGTCGCCCAGAAATCAATGAACACCGGGCGCCCGTCCTTCTGCGCCACGGCGATCCCCTCGTCGATGGAAGTCAGCCAGACACCCCCATGCACCGCCTCACCATCAACCGCTGTCTGTTCCGCAACCGGCGCCTTGTGCTGCTCGCGCCACAGCGACGCACCCAGCCAGCCGTAATACAACGCCGCCAGCAGGATCACCACGCCCATGCCGCGTTTGACCGTCTCCATCCAGCGCCCCGGCTTTGGCAGGCACGCAATCCCCGCCCCGGCCAGCGGCCAGGGCAAGGCCATGCCCACGCCCAGCAGGAAGGGCAACAGCAGGCCGGCGCTCTGCCCGCGCGCATAGAGGTCCGTCGCCAGCACCACCACGGCGATGACCGCCGGCGCCACGCAGGCCCCCGCCAGCAAGGCCGCGACGCCTCCCATGAACAAGGCCGTGAGAATCGTTCCACGCCCGGTACCGCCCGTGCCCACCCGCGCTTGAAAACGTGAGAAATCGATGGCGAACACATCAAACATGCCCAACGCAAGAACCAGAAAAACCGCTGCGATGACCATGTTGAATAGAGGCTGCGCATTGAGCGTGCCGAAGCGGGCGCCGGTGAGGACCGCCGCCACGCCCAGCGCGCCATAGACCGCAGCGATACCCACGCCATAGGCTGAGCCCAACAGCAACCCCCGCCCCCGCGAGCCCGCCGCCGAGCCCGCGCCAATGATCGCCAGGTTCACAGGGATCATGGGCAGGACGCAGGGCGTGAGATTGAGCAGTAGTCCGCCCAGCAAAATCAGCAACGCAGCCGCCCAGATGCCACGCGTTTCGAATGCCTCCCGGATCGGGTCGCGTTCCGCCGCCCCTTGCTCCGCTTCATCCAGAAATGCGATGAAGGATTCGGCATCATAATAGCCGGTCACGGTGCCACCCACGTGATACGTCGCTTGTGGCTCCGCCCCCGCATAACCCTTGCCCGCCCACAGGGCCACAGAGAGGCACACCACAATCATTCCGGCGTTGAGGAAAATTCGTTGCATTTATAGAACCGCGAAAATTGAAACTGGATGGATTCTACACGTCGTCCCGCATGCATTCAAGCGCAAGGGAAATGCGCGGTCGGTATCGCAAGCCATCCGGACGGTGTATACACCGGCGCGACGCTGGGTCGTGCATTGGAATAGTTGCCGCACCCGGTGCGGCTCGCCAGTGCCAACACCGTGTCGTAGCGCCATTGTCTGGCGCATCCAAGCTAGCGATACATTCGAAAGGCAGGCACGCCCCTGTGCCGTCACCGCTCGCCATGGCGCAGCACGCACGGTCACTCACTCACTGCCGATGCGTCCCACGAACCACTGGCCTTGCGGGACTGCATTTCGTGCTCGGCACGCGCGCGCAATTTACAGGCGCAATCACGAATGACGCCAACCAAAATGGCGCAGCCATCGTCATGCATGTCGGCCTCGCCTTCATCGGCCAGCAGCGTCAGTTCCCGGGCCGCACGCATGACCTTCCGTACATACGTCGTATTCGGACAAACCATACATCCACCTCGCTGGATTTGACTCCCGCGAATGTACTGCTTAACCCATGCCAACTCCCGGCCCTCCCGACAGAAACTGCAACCCCTTCCCATCCGGAACCTTACGCCCCCGCCCGCCCCCAACTCACCCCACAACTGTCCCAATGGCGCCGAATCCGTGGAACACGTGATACACGTCTCTGGAAATGAGACAGGCCAACCCGCGACTAATCCGTGATGCCGGATTCCTCGAGAAAGCGGTAGAGCGTGGCGCGGGAGACGCCGAGATCGCGCGCCGCTTCGAGCTTGTTGCCACCGGCCCGGCGCAATGCGTCGCGCACGAGCGGGACGGTTAACTTGCGGCGGCGCGAGGGTTGTTCTGTTGGCGGATTCGCCTTTCGCCCGGGAGGAAGATGCTCGGGGAGGATTTCGGCACCGTGACATTTGACCAGCGCGAACTGCAACCAGTTCTGCATTTCACGCACATTCCCGGGCCAGTCGTGGGCGATGAAGAGGTCCAGCGCCGCCGGCGACACACGCAGCCCCTCACGCCGGGTGCCGCGCACGATGCCGGTCAGCAGGTGCTCGACCAACAGCGGAATGTCGCGCTTGCGTTCGCGCAGCGCCGGCAGAACCAGCGGTACCACGCTCAGTCGATAAAACAGATCCTCACGGAAGCGCCCCTCCATGATCTCAACGGCCACATCCTTATTGGTGGCGCTGATGATGCGCACGTCCACCTTCAGGGTTTCTTCACTACCCACGCGTTCAAAGGTGCCTTCCTGCACAACGCGCAGCAGCTTGACCTGCATGGCTGGCGTAATATCCCCGATCTCATCGAGAAAAATTGTGCCGCCATCGGCCAGCTCGAATCGCCCTTTCTTGTCGCGGATGGCCCCCGTGAATGCGCCACGCACATGCCCGAACAGTTCACTCTCGAGCAGTGCCTCGGGCAGCGCCCCGCAGTTCACCGGTACGAAATGCTTGTTCTTCCGCGGCCCCTCCTGGTGAATCGCCGTGGCCACCAGCTCCTTGCCCGTGCCGCTTTCGCCCTGAATCAGAACCGGCACCTGCGTATCCGCCAGTTCGCGAATCATCTCAAACAATTCGATCATTTTGTCGTCGCGACCAATGATGCCCGCATACCCGGTGCCCTCGGCCACGAGCCGCTCAATCGTGCGATCCCGCCGCACGTCCTGGAAGGAATGGTACGCCCCCACCGCCCGCCCCGCGCTGCCAAGCATCGGCGCCGTGCGACACAACACAAGCCGCCGCTCGCCGCCGCGCGCCGCGATCTCCACTTTGCGCGCCACGGCTTCCAGCGTCGCTCCGCCGGCCTCGCCACGCTTCGTCACCACCGCTTCCGGAAACACCTTGGTGCTGGGATGGTTCAGCACCGCGGCGGCGGGATAGCCGGTGATGATCTCGGCGGCCTGGTTGAAATACATGATGCGCCCATCCGTATCCGTCACCATGACCCCATCGGAAATGCTGTTGAGAATGGAGTGCGTGCGCGCGCGTGATTCCACAAATGCCGCAAAATAACCCTTCTCAAAAAAGTCCTCGACCAGCGCGCGAATCCGGTCACGCGTTTCGCGAAAGGTGCGCAGCACCGTATCCGATTCGCCCTTGACCGCATCCGGATCTGCCAGGTTCCAGCGGATCCAGTCCGGACGCCCCGGCAATAACGGCGATGTGTTTGCGCGCCCGCCAAGGTCGACGACCAGATCGAGGGGCTGGTCGGAGAGTTCGGCAAGCGCCCGGGATTTCTGCGTGGCGATATCGATCCCCACCTCGGCCATGACCTTGATGGCCATGGGGTGTACCGCGCTACGTTCATTGCCCGCGCTGCTGATCTGCGCATCGGGGCGTGGTCGTGCACGCGCGAACCCCTCCGCCATCTGGCTGCGGGCATCGTTGCGCGCGCAAAGAAAGAGCACGTTGATCATGCCGTGAGTGCTTCCAGCAGCCGCGACAGCTTCTCTTTGTTTTCGAGCAACTCCTGGCGACGGGCGCGCTGCTTCTCCACCACGTCGCCGGGCGCCTTGGCCACGAACAGTTCGTTGGAAAGCTTCAGCGTGATGCGTTCCAGATCCTGGATGGTGGACGCCAGTTGCGCGTTCAACCGTCCGCGCTCAGCGGCCACATCCACCAGCCCGGCCAGCGGCATATAGAGTGTACCCATTTTCGTGAGGGCACTGGGCGTGGTGTCCGTCGGTGGCTCGCCCTCATCAACCGCCAGCGATTCGGCTTTCAGCATGGCCTGCACGCTCGCGGCGTCGTCGCGAACCGCCCGCGCGACACGTGCGTCAGCGGGTTTAAGCCGATAGTTGACGGACTTGCCTGAGGGGATATTGTAATCCGCCTTCAAGGTGCGTCCCGCGCGGATCAACTCGTGCTTGTCCTCCACATAGGCAACCTGGCGCGCATCCACACCCGCCGCCGCACATGCGGCCGCAGCGGGAACCACGGGCCAGGCGCTGTGCATGATCAACTCCGCGTCGGTACCGTAGCCCATCGCGTGCCACAACTCCTCGCTGATGAAGGGCATGAATGGGTGGATCAGGCGCAGCGCGTTGGCAAACGCATAATGCATGACGGCGAGCACCGTCTGCTTGCGCTGCGCATCATCACCATACAGCGCCTGCTTGGCGTACTCCACATACCAGTCGCAATACTGGTGCCAGACAAACTCATACAACGCGAGGGCCGCATCGTTGAACCGGCATTCGTCCAGATTCGTGTTGCAGGTTTCGATGCCGGTCCACAGGGCCGCCAACAGGTGCTGGTCGTCCGGGCGCAGGGCCGCCGGATCCCACGGCGGTGGTGTGTTGCCGGACCACATCGTGACCGTCGCCAGTGGTGGCTCCGCATCGTGCATCCGCATGAAGCGCGCGGCGTTCCACAGCTTGGTGCCAAAATTGCGCCCGATCTCAAATTTTTCGTCCGACACATAAACGTCCTGGCCGGTGGCGGTGATCATCATCAGGCTGAAGCGCAAGGCGTCCGCGCTGTACTGCTCGATGATCGTGAGCGGATCGATGGAGTTGCCAAGGCTCTTGCTCATCTTGAGCCCGCGGTCATCGCGCACCGTTCCATGGATGTAGACGCGGCGAAAGGGTGCCTGCCCCATGAACGCATACCCGGCCATGACCATGCGGGCCACCCAGAAGAAGATGATCTCCGAGGCGGTGACCAAATCGTGGGTGGGATAGTAGCGCTTCAAGTCCGCATTCTGCTCCGGCCATCCGAACGTGCTGAACGGCCACAGCCAGGACGAGAACCAGGTGTCGAGCACGTCTTCATCCTGCGTGAGCTCACCCTTGCCGCATTTCGGGCAGGCGTCCGGCTGGCCTTTGGCAGCCCACACATGGCCGCAGGGCGTGCAGGTGAACACCGGGATGCGATGCCCCCACCAGATCTGCCGCGAGATGCACCAGTCCCGGATATTCTCCATCCAATCCAGATACACCTTGTTCCAGCGCGCGGGCACGAAGGCCACTTCGCCGCTCTTGACGGCCGCGATTGCGGGCCCCGCCAGCGGTTGCATGCGCACAAACCACTGCGGCGAGAGACGCGGTTCAATCACCGTGTGGCAGCGGTAGCAATGCCCCACCGCATGCTGATGATGCACCACCTTCTCGATCAGTCCCTGTTCCTGCAAGTCGGCCACGATGCGCTTGCGGCACGCCACACGATCCAGCCCCGCGTAGGGACCGGCCTCTTCGTTCATCGTGCCGTCCGGATGCATCACAATCACCTGCGCGAGCTTGTGCCGCTGCCCCATGGCAAAGTCATTGGGATCGTGCGCCGGCGTCACTTTGACGACGCCCGTGCCGAACGCCGGATCTACAAAATCATCACAAACCACGGCCAGGGCGCGCCCGAGCACCGGCAGGGTCAGGGTCTTGCCGTGTAGCGCCGCGTAGCGCGGGTCCTTCGGATTGACCGCCACCGCCACGTCGCCGAGCAAGGTCTCCGGGCGTGTCGTCGCCACCACCACGTGGTCGCTGCCATCGGCCAGACGCGCACCGCCGGCGAGGGGATAACGGATGTAATAGAGATGCCCGGCGGTGTCGCGGTGCTCGCTCTCTTCGTCGGACAGCGCCGTCATGCAGCGCGGGCACCAGTTGATGATGTAGTTCGCGCGATAAATCAGCCCCTTATCGAAAAGGCGCACAAACACTTCCGCCACGGCCTCGCTCAGCCCTGCGTCCATCGTGAAGCGCGTGCGCTCCCAGTCACAGGATGCCCCCATGCGCTTGAGTTGGCTGATGATCGTATTGCCGTACTCTTCCTTCCAGGCCCACACCCGCTGCACAAATGCCTCGCGCCCCAGGTCCTCGCGCGACTTGCCCTCCTTGCGCAGCGCCCGCTCCACCACATTCTGCGTGGCGATGCCGGCATGATCGGTACCGGGCATCCACACCACATTGCGCCCCTGCATGCGGCGCCAGCGCACCAGAATGTCCTGAATCGTGTTGTTGAGGGCGTGCCCCATGTGGAGAATGCCCGTGACGTTCGGTGGCGGAATCACCACGCAATAGGGCTCACCGCCACGCGCCGCATCGCCATGAAAGGCCCCGCTGTCGAGCCAGCGCTGGTACCACTTGGCTTCAACTGCTTTCGGATCGTAATGCTTGTCCATGGTTCGGTGCGCCATTCCCGTCCGCGTCGGCTCAGGGGCCGGGTGAACGTGCCTGATCCTCATCGCGGAACAGTTTGTATTCCACGCTGTCCACCAGCGCCTCCCAGGAGGCTTCAATGATATTCTCCGAAACGCCCACCGTCCCCCAGGAGTCGGCCCCGTCGCTGGATTCGATGATGACCTGCGTCTTGGCCGCCGTGGCCTCTTCCGGATCCAGAATGCGCACGCGGAAGTCGGTCAGCACGACCTTGGCGATGGCCGGATAGAAGCGCATGAGCGCCTTGCGCAGAGCAGAATCGAGCGCGTTCACCGGCCCGTCGCCATCA
>JAQCIA010000023.1 GCA_027620105.1 Verrucomicrobiota bacterium
TTGCCGTCGTTGTCGTCGCTTTAATTCTACAAGAACGCGGGAAGAGGCGGCGGGGGTGGTTACACGGAATATAAAGCAAAGGGCCGGAATCATTGATCCCGGCCCTCAAAAGAAAGTTGTAACTGAGGCTTTGCCCCAGTTCGTTACACGCGGCGCTTTTTCGCTAGGGCGTGCTTCCGGACGTGCTTCGCCAGCGCAGGCCACTTGATCGTGAGTTTGTAAATTCCGATGTTGTAGGTGCACGCGCTCTGCATTTTTCCGCCCCGCCGAATTGACTTCTCAACCGCAGCAACAGCCAAGGGGATTTTGTCACCGTCACGCGGTGTGGGCGCGCCATCCTTCCCGTATATCCGACCTCTGTGCTGGCGCTTCACTTTGTTCGACGCGGCATCTGCCGCCATGCTGAGGATCGCATCTTCAACGTCGCGCTTCCGGTCTGCCATACGTCGCGCCTCAACTTCGGCCTTCATCCGCTCAGCCTGCCTGCGGGCCTCACGTGCCGAGGCTTCGGCCTTCCGTTCGGTCTGCATCGTTTTATGGGCTTCGCGTTCGATGTCGTCTTGAACCTTTCCGTGAGGCGGGGCCTGCCAGCGGGAAAACTCGTTCGGTGTCATCCAGGCGCGGCGTTGCGCGGCTCGCGTATCACCCGACTTGCGCTCTTCTGGCGTCACCCAGAACCCCACTGAGGGAGGCGGGCGCTTGTCACCATCACTTTGTGCTGTGTTTCCATTTTTCGTTTTCATGCTCACCCCTGTACAGGTGCCCACGGGCGCCGGGTACAGCCGGACGCCCGCAGGACTTCCCCGGCGGATCAAGCCGGGACAATCGTTGTTTCATGCCACACTCACGCCGTTGCCTCGAATTGAATCACGCCACCAGCGGCGGACGCCGGACGAATTCCCCAAAAACGTTCGGCATCCCCTTTTCGTACCGCGCGCCGGTAGTGGTTAAACAGCAGGCGCAGGCCGGTGTGGCCCATTTGCTCGGCGGTATCGCCCGCGTTTTGCCATTGGGCGAGATGGTAGCTTCCGAAACTGTGCCGCATACAATCCTTGACCCAGCGCACGCCCGCGCTCTTGCGTATGCGTTCAAATGCGGGCCGCGAGTAGAAGGCGTGCCCCTCCGGTTGCCGATGGGGGGACAGCCAGGCCACGAGCGCGTCGGTCATCTTGATAATGCGCTCGTCGCCCGTCTTGCTCGTGGCGTCGCTGATAAAAATTTCGCGGTTTGTGAAGTCAATGTCACGCCAGTCTAGCCGCTGCATCTCACCTACAGGCCGGACGCCCGCAAACAGGCACAGTGCCATGTACGCGATCATGCGGGGCTCGTGTGCTTCTGTGTGTTCCAGCAGCGCATATACATCCGCAACGGACAGGACATGTGGGCGCGACTTGACCGCCGTGGGCATTTCGATCGCACTGCCGGGGTTGCCGACACGGTAGCGCCGCTTCTCGGCATAGTTGAAGATGGAAACGATGTAGTTGCGGCGCTTGATTCGACGTGCCGTGCCGCCCTTCTGTGCGTCAAGCCAGCGTTCAATTTCGGCAGTTTGAATTTCCGTTGCCAACATCTCGCCGTGTGCTCGCACAAATGGCGCTAGGGTTTGCTCGATGTCACGGACGGTGAACGGGCTACGATTGGCCTTCTCGCGTGACTGCGCGTACTCGTCCACCAGTTCCTTGACTGTGCGCCTGCCGCCACCGGGGGGGGTCGTGTGCTTCACATAGAACGCTGCCGCCTCGGTAATGGTGCTTCGCCCCATCAGGATGTCGAGCCCTTGGGCCGCGTCTAAGAGGTTGTCAGTCGTTAGGCGCTTGGACTTTTCCCCGATGCGCTTCTGAAGGATCAATTGCGTCGCCGCGTTCGTTGCCTGCCGCGTTTTGAAGTCGCAGATTGCGGCCCTTGCTTTTGCCTCGCTCGTGAAGGATTGCCGAATCCGCTTCCCGCTGGGATCGGCGCCAAAACAGACCACGTGCCGGGTGTAGGCGGTGCCCTTGACGGTTGTTTCCTGTTTACTGATAGTGTAGCCTTCAAATGCCGCAGATGTAGTCATGACTTGCTCCCCATCAGAGTTCGCTGCCCCGGGTTCCAACGTGTGCCGGTATTATGGCGCAAATCTGGCGCAAACGTCAAGGGCTATTTTGCATAGCAGTCAAAAAGGCGTGATTATTTAGCAAAGGGCGAGTGGCGAAACTGGCAGACGCGCAGGACTTAGGATCCTGTGGAGCAATCCATGCGGGTTCAACTCCCGCCTCGCCCACTCTTCGCGGTAGACGTCTGCATGCAAAGAAGACTTGATCCGGGCGCGCCTCCAGCGTAAGGGTAAATGATGCCGATCTACGAATTCAACTGCAAGGCTTGCGGCAAGGATGCCGAATTGCTGGTGCCTTCCACGACGTGGAAGGGGGCGAAATGTCCTTCCTGCGGGTCGGCGCGCCTGACCAAGAAGCTTTCCGTCTTCGCGGTTGCCGGTGGCGACGCCGGGGCGTCGGCGGGCATGCCGTCCTGTTCGGGGAATCCTTCGGCCTGCGGCCGGTGCGGGACGAATTAGCAGCCATGCGATTAGCCCCATTTGCAGCACTTTTTCCGCCGGCGTCGTTGGCCACCGAAGTGGCTGCCGTGCCCTACGACGTGGTGGACACGGTCGAAGCGCGTGCGCTGGCGGCAGACAAGCCTCACAGCTTTCTGCGCGTGTCGCGGCCCGAACTCGAATTGCCGGACGGGGCGGATCCGCACGCCGACGCGGTCTACGCCCACGCCGCCGCGAATTTTGCACGGCTGCAGCGTGAGGGTGCGTTGCGGCACGATGACCGCCCGCGGCTCTATATTTATCGCATCCAGAAGGGCGATCACGTGCAGACGGGGGTGGTGGCCTGTTGCCATGTGGGGGAGTATGCTCGCGGGACCATTAAGCGCCACGAGAATACCCGCCCGGATAAGGAGACGGATCGCACACGTCACTTGCTGGCGCTGCGGGCGCACTCGGGCCCTGTTTTTCTGACGTATCCCGACGCGCGGGAAATTGACGCACTCGTTGAGCCCATCACGCGAAACAGCTCACTGGCGGAGGCCATGGGTGAGGATGGCTCCGTGCACACCATCTGGCGCGTGTCCGATGCGGCGGCACTGCTGCATGCCTTTGGGGCGGTACCGGCGAGCTATATCGCGGACGGGCACCACCGCGCGGCGGCGGCGGCGCGGGCGGCACGGGAGCTGTGTGAACAGAATCCGGCCGAATCGGGCGGGGCGGCGTGCAATTATTTTCTGGCGGTACTCTTTCCCGCCGGGCAATTGCGCATCCTGGCCTACAACCGTCTGGTGCAGGATCTGCACGGTCTTTCCGAGGAGGCCTTTCTCACCCGCGTGCGTAAATCGTTTCGCGTGACCGAGGCAGTAGGCGCGGTACCGGCAGGGCCACGGCAGGCCAGCATGTATCTCGGCGGGCGTTGGTATGGGCTCGCGTGGGACGCACCGTCCGGTGCGGATCCGGTGGCGGCTCTGGACGTCAGCGTTCTGCAGGATCGCCTGCTGGGCCCGGTGCTTGGTATTGATGATCCCCGGACCAATGCGCGCATCGGGTTTGTGGGTGGCATTCGTGGCACTGCGGCTTTGGAGCAGGCCGTGCAAGCCGGCCGCGCCGCTGTCGCATTTGCGATGTTTCCGGTCACGGTTGCGGAGATGATGGCCATAGCCGACGCGGGGCAGATCATGCCGCCAAAGAGTACGTGGTTTGAACCCAAATTGCGCGACGGGCTGCTGGTGCATACATTTTGAAAGTCGGCACCCTTGTCTCCCGTTGCTCCCGCGTGGGTCTTTTGGCCGAATGCGCGGCCGCCGTATGGGAGCGCCAGGACGGCCGATTCTCCGCTCATTCCATTGACACTTGGGTCGGTCAGAGCATACAATTTTCGTCTGTAAATTAGATGTTTGGGGAGGGTCTGTTGGATATTCATCGGATGCGCCACAGTGCGGCGCATATTATGGCGGCGGCCGTTTGTCGGCTGTATCCGGACGTGAAGCTCGATATCGGACCGGCAACAGATGCCGGCTTTTATTACGATTTCGACCTGGAGCAACGCCTTGCCCCGGAAGATTTTGTGGCGATTGAAGCCGAGATGGCGAAGATCGTCAAAGAAAACGTCCCCTTCGAGCGCGTCGAGTCGTCGCGCGAGGAGGCCGACAAGCTGCTGCGGGCACGCGGGCAGTCCTTCAAGTTGGAGCGCCTGGCGAATATTCCCGCGGGCGAAGTGATTAGTTTCTACGGTTGCGGCGATTTCACGGATCTTTGCCGCGGGCCGCATGTGGAGCGCACGGGCGACATCAAGGCCTTCAAGCTGACCTCGGTGGCGGGATCCTATTTCCGTGGCATCGAGACGAACCCGATGCTGCAGCGCCTGTACGGCATCGTGGCGGCCAGCGACAAAGAAATTCGGATCCAGTTGGAGCGCATCGAAGAGGCGCGCAAACGCGACCACCGCAAGCTCGGCAAGGAACTGGATCTGTTCAGTGTGCAGGAAGCCGTCGGCCCCGGCCTGATTCACTGGCACCCCAAGGGCGCACGCGTGCGCGCGTTGATCGAGGATTTCTGGCGCAAGGAGCATTTCCGGAATGATTACGAATTGCTGTACACGCCGCACATCGGTCGGGCGCAGCTCTGGGAAACGTCGGGGCACCTGCAATTCTACAAAGAGAACATGTATTCGCCGATGGACGTGGACGGCGGCGACTATTTTCCCAAGCCGATGAATTGTCCTTTCCACATCCAGATCTACAAGACCTCGATGCGCTCCTACCGGGATCTGCCCTTGCGGTGGGCGGAACTGGGGACGGTGTACCGCTACGAAAAGAGCGGGGTGTTGCACGGGCTGTTGCGCGTGCGTGGCTTCACACAGGACGACGCGCACATTTTCTGCACGCCCGAGCAGATTGAGCACGAGATCGCGGCGGCGGTGCAGTTCGCGCTGCGGATCTTGCGCGCCTTTGGTTTTGAGAATGTCACGGCGTATCTGGCCACCAAGCCGGCGAAGGCCGTGGGTGAGGATGCACGCTGGGAACAGGCCACGGCCTCGCTGGTCAAGGCCCTGAACGGGGTGAACGTCGCCTACGAGACGGATGAGGGCGGCGGGGCCTTTTATGGGCCGAAAATTGACTTGAAGATCAAGGATGCCCTCGACCGTGAGTGGCAGATGGGCACGATCCAGTTTGATTTTAACCTGCCTGAAAAATTTGATCTGGCGTACATTGGCGACGACGGCAAGGAGCACCGGCCCTACATGGTGCATCGCGCGCTGCTGGGCAGCCTGGAGCGATTCTTTGGTATTCTTGTGGAGCATTATGCTGGCGCGTTTCCGACATGGCTGGCCCCGGAGCAGGTGCGCGTGCTGCCCCTGACCGAGCAGGTGACGCAGTATGGCGCTGAAATCCTGGCGAAGCTGAAGGCGGTTGATGTCCGCGCCACGCTCGATTCACGTTCGGAGAAGCTGGGCGCCAAGATTCGTCGGGCGCAGATGGAGAAGATTCCGTACATGCTGGTGGTGGGGCCTAAGGAGCAGGAAGCCGGCGTGATTGCGGTTCGTGCACGCGCGCAGGGTGATCTGGGCACCATGTCGGTGGCCGAATTCATGTCGCGATTGGAGTCAGAGGGTCCGCCGCACGGGCGTGCGGTGGCGCAGGAGTGAAATCAGTCCGCCCGCGGGCGGCGCAGCAAGGAGGTCGCTATTCGTTCGTTTATCCGAGTGAACCACAAGATCCGGGTTCCGCAGATCCGCTGCGTGCTGCCGGATGGCGAGATGGGTGGCATCATGTCCACGCGCGACGCGATGCGCATGGCGGAAGAGCACGGGCTCGACCTCGTGGAAATTTCGCCGAATGCCGATCCGCCGGTCTGCCGAATCATGGATTTCGGTAAGTTCCGCTATGACGAGGCGCTGAAAAAGAAAAAGGCGCGCCGGCAATCGCTGGTCCATAACCGGACGGTCAAGGAAGTTAAGTTTCACTCCAACGTGGCGGAGCATGACTACCAGACCAAGGTGGGGCATACGCGTGAGTTTCTCGAAAAGGGACACAAGGTGAAGCTGACCCTGCAATACCGTGGGCGCGAGAATGCGCACAAGGAACTGGGGATGCAGGTGGTGACGCGCGTCATCAAGGATTGTGACGATGTGGGCTTGCTGGAACTCGAACCGAAGATGATGGGACGCAGCCTGTTCGCCATGCTGGGACCGCGTCCGGTGAAGCACAAGCAGGGGGGTGGGGCGTCACCGGCGGCCCGTCCGACACAGCCCGCGGAGCAAGCACCCCGGGTGCCGTCCGCGGCTCCAGTTGCCCCCCCGGCGGCGGTGGCTGCGGAAACTTCTGCACCACCCCCACAAAAACCGCTGGACGTGAGTGGTCCAGATACGGTAGTTTAACCGACTTTTGGCGCCTGGTGGCGTCAATCTCCCTAGTGGATCAACGAGGCAATCAGACTGTCATGCCCAAGCAAAAGACAAAAAAGTCGGCGGCGAAGCGCCTGAAGCGCACGGCGACCGGTAAGATCATGGCCAAGCGGGCCGGAACCGGCCACTTGATGAGTAACAAATCGTCCAAGCGGAAGCGCAATTTGCGTGGCTGTGGCGTACTGAGTGATGTGGAAGCACGTCGCATGCGTCACCTGATCCCGTAACCGCCCGGACTTTCGGAGAACGCACATGCCCAGAAGCACCAATGCCCCCGCATCACGCCGTCGGCGGAATCGCCGGCTGGAGTTGGCGAAGGGATTTCGTGGATCACGTAGCAAGCTGTTTCGCCAGGCCACGGAAGCCGTGGACCGCGCGATGGTATTGTCCACGATTCACCGCAAGGACCGGAAGCGCGAGTATCGTTCGCTCTGGATCGTGCGTCTGTCCGCGGCGGCCAAGCAGCACGGGATGACGTACAGCCGTTTGCTGGAAGGTTTGACCAAGGCCAAGGTGGCGCTGAACCGTAAGATGCTTTCGGAGATCGCGATTCACGACCCCAAGGGTTTCGAGGTCATCGTGGCGCAGGCGAAGGCCGGTCTCACCTGAGTGTTGCGCGCGTGCAACTTAGGTGGAGGCATGGCAGATAGGCCTCGGCAATAGGCGTCAGGATACTGGAGTCGGCCATCTCTCGCGGGATGGCCGAAATTTTTTGGATGAATCTCGCCGAAATCGATGCACTGACCGCTGAGGGCGTTGCAGGCGCACAGCAGGCCGCCACGGTCGACGCGGTTGAGGCCGTGCGCATTCAGTATCTGGGCCGCAAGGGCTTGCTGCCTCAGATCATGAAGGGGCTGAAAGATTTTGCGCCAGCGGAGCGTGGTGCGGCCGGACGCAGCGCGAACGCCTTCAAGGATTCGATCACGGCGGCCATTGAGGCGCGCCTGCTGGCCCTGCGTGGTGCCGCCGGCGCGGTTGCCGGCCCCGCGTTTGATTACACGCTGCCGGGCAGCTGGCGGGGCCTGGGGTCGCTGCATCCTGTTTCGCTGGTGATCACGGATGCGGTTCGGATTTTTTCACGCATGGGGTTTGCCGTGGCCGAAGGGCCGGATATCGAGAATGCGTACAACAATTTTGAAGCGCTGAACACGCCGGCGCATCACCCGTCTTTGGCGGAGACCGATACCTTCTGGCTGGGCAAGGGGGAGTTGTTGCGCACGCAGACCTCGCCCGTGCAGATACGGGTGATGCAGTCCCATCCGCCGCCGGTGCGCATCATCACGCCGGGCCGTTGCTATCGCCGTGACACCACCGATGCCACGCACAGTGCCAGCTTTCACCAGATCGAAGGGTTGTATGTGGACCGGCAAGTCTCGCTGGCCGATCTGAAGGGGACGCTGGCCGCCTTCATGCGGGCGATGATGGGGCCGGATGTGGGTGTGCGCTTTCGTCCGCATTTTTTTCCGTTCACCGAGCCGAGCGTAGAATGCGATTTTTCCTGTCACGTGTGTGGTGGGAAGGGGTGTCGGGTTTGCAAGCAGAGCGGGTGGATTGAGATCGCCGGCGCCGGCATGGTGGACCCGCGGGTGTTTGGCAAGGTGGGCTATGATGCCGAGGCCTGGACTGGATTTGCGTTTGGCATGGGCGTGGAACGCATTGCCATGATCAAGTACGGGATTCCGGATATTCGGATGCTGTACGAGAACGATGCGCGGTTTCTGGCGCAGTTCGGGTGAGCGTGGTGCGAGTGTAACCTGTGAAAATTCCCTACAGCTGGTTGAAAGAATTTGTGGATGTCGAGGCGACGCCGGAGGAACTGGCGGAGCGCCTGACATTCTCTGGTGTCGAAGTCGAGGGGATTCACCGCCTGGGGGACGGGTTGGGTGATCTGATCGTCGGCGAGATCGTGCGATTCGAAAAGCACCCCGCTGCGGATCGGCTCCGGTTGTGCACGGTCCATGACGGGCGCGGCGAGTTGCAGGTGGTTTGCGGCGCGTCGAATTTTGAGGTTGGTGACAAGGCGGCCTTTGCGCCCGTGGGGGCCACGCTGCCCGGTGGCATGGCGATTACGAAGCGTAAAGTCCGTGGCATCGAGTCGCACGGCATGCTTTGCGCGGAAGATGAGTTGGGGCTTTCCGAAGGCCACGGCGGGATTCTGCTGGTCGAGCGTGAGGTGCCCGCCGGTCAGTCACTGGCGACGGCACTGGGCTTGCCGGAAGTGGTGTTCGAACTGGAGATCACTTGGAATCGGCCCGACTGCCTGAGCGTGATCGGCATGGCGCGCGAAGTGGCCGCACTCTATGGCAAGTCGTTGCGCTTGCCGGATGTGGCGTACGCGGAGGATTCGCGTGCGGCGGCCGATCTGGCGAAGGTGCGGATTGATGATGCGGCGCGCTGCCCGCGCTATACCGGGCGCGTCCTTTCGGGGCTGGCCGTGGGGCCCAGCCCGGGCTGGATGCAGCACCGCCTGAAGTTTTGCGGCGTGCGTCCGATCAGCAATATCGTGGACGTGACCAACTACGTGATGCTGGAGTGTGGCCAGCCGTTGCATGCGTTCGATTTGACGCGGGTGGCAGGCGCGCAGATCCATATTCGCTGCGCGCAGGCGGGCGAAAAACTGAAGACGCTGGATGGCGTGGAGCGAGCGTTGGCGCCGGACATGCTGGTGATCGCGGATGCGCAAGAGCCGCTGGCCGTGGCGGGCATCATGGGAGGTGGCGGCAGTGAGATTAGTGAAAGCACCCGCGAGGTGCTGCTGGAGAGCGCCTCCTTTGACGCGCCGGGGACGCGGCGGACATCGGTGGCGCTTGGCTTGGCGTCCGAGTCGTCGCATCGCTTCGAGCGGGGGGTGGACCCGGAGTTGGCGGACTGGGCCAGCCGGCGCGCGGCGGCGCTGCTATTACAGACGGCTGGCGGTGCGGCGGCAGGTGGTGTGATCGATGTTTATCCCGGGCGGGCGGAACTGCGACGCATTACCTGTCGGTTTGCGCGAGTGCAGGCGCTTTTGGGCGTTGCTATCGCCGCGGATGCGATTTGCAATATTTTCGCTGGCTTGGAATTGATCGTGGAGTCCCGCACGGATGCAGCCTGCGTGGTGCGAATTCCGTCCTTCCGCCGGGATCTTGAAATTGAGGCGGACCTCATCGAAGAAGTCGCGCGGATGCATGGGCTCGACCGTGTGCCGGAGGCCACGCCACACGCAACGCTGATACAGAATGTGGATGATGCGCGGACCTGGGCGGTGATGCAATTGCGCGAGCGCTTGACCGGGTTGGGGCTGCGCGAGATTTTGAACTACAGCTTCATGTCGGAGCGCCATGTCAATCAGCTGGGGGGGGAGGATGCGGCTCGACGGCTGGTCATTCCGAATCCCGTGAGCATCGATCATGCGGTGATGCGCCCGGCGTTGTTGCCCCAGATGCTGTTGACGCTTGGGCACAACATGAGTCGCCAGGTGGCGAATGCCGATTTTTTTGAAATTGGTCGAATCTTCTGGCGCGACGAGGCGGGGCAGGCCTGCGAAGCCGAGCGTCTGTCCTTGGGGCTGATGGGGCGGGTTGGACAGGGGGCGCTGGATGGTCGCCGGAGCGTGTCGCCCGCGGAGATGTTTCTGAGTCTCAAAGGGCTGCTGACGGCGCTATGCCGGGCGCAGTCGGATGCCGGGTTACGCATGGCGCCGGCGACGCATGCGAGCATGGAACCGGGGTGGTGCGTGGGCCTGTGGCTGGGGGATGTGGCCTTGGGTACCGCGGGGCTGTTGCGGCGCGGATTGCGCGAGGAGTGGCGGATTGCGGAACCGGTGGGCGTGGCCGAACTGCATGTGCAGCCGCTCCTGGCGGCGCCGCGGCGGCGGAGTTTTGCGCCACTGGCGACCTATCCATCGATCACGCACGACGTGGCGATGATCGTGGCAGAGGATGTGCAGCACGAAAATATTCTGGCCGTCATTCGAAAAGCGGGGCCGACAGAATTGACGGACGTGCGGCTCTTTGATATTTTCCGTGGTGTCGCGGTTGGCGTTGGACGCAAGAGCATGGCGTACTCGCTGGTGTATCAGTCTGGCGCGCGTACGCTGACGGATGCGGAAGCCAACACGTTTGATGTCGGCATTCGTCAGGCCTTGCGGCAGGAGCTTCAGGCCGAGATCCGCGAGGGATGAGACGGCGGCCGGAACGAACTGCTACGGTTATTTGACAACCAGGCTTTGAGTGTCACTTTCCCTGCCTTGTCCGCGTACCGGTAAAATTCTCTGACGATACTGTACTCAGGGAGCTGAAATTCGCAGAACATGCTGCCCTCCTTGTGAGGGACGCACACGATAGCGCCTACAGCACCCACCTCGCCGCGAGGTCATGAGAGTTTTGCCAATTACGGCAAGGCGGGGCTTTTTCTTTCCGGCGCATCCATGGACCTTTTTAACGCACAAGACGAAGCGCAGGCGCGGCCGCAGCCACTGGCCGCGCGCATGCGCCCGCGCACGTTGGACGAACTCGTCGGCCAGGAACGCATCATCGGGCCCGGAAAACTGTTGCGGCGCGCCATCGAGGCGGACCGGCTCAACAGCGTGATTCTGTATGGCCCGCCCGGGTGCGGGAAGACGTCCATGGCCGAAGTCATCGCCAGTGTGACGCAGCGCCGGTTTTCGCGGACCAGCGGCGTGCTGGCCAACGTGGCCGTGCTCCGCAACTTGATCGACGAGGCGGATCGGGCACGCCGGCAGGATGGTCGCGAAACCATTCTGTTCATCGACGAAATTCACCGATTTAACAAGGCGCAACAGGATATTCTGCTGCCGCACGTGGAGTCGGGTGTGGTCACGCTGGTTGGTGCCACCACGCACAACCCCTTGTTCTTCATCAACAGCCCGCTCACTTCGCGCTCGCTGGTGTTCGAGTTGTCGGCCCTCAGCGAAGAGGCCATCACCAGCCTGTTGCGGCGTGCGCTTTCGGCTGAAGAGGGCTTGCTGGCGATGCGGGTGGAAGCGGAGGACAACGTTCTCCGTCAGCTGGCCCGGCTGGCGGAAGGCGATGCGCGGCGGGCCTTGAATGCCTTGGAGATTGCGGCCTTGTCCACGGCGCGCGACGAGCAGGGGCGCGTGGTTCTGGACCGGGCCGTGGTCGAGGATTCCATTCAGAAGAAGGTCGTGGTGTATGATCACGATGAGGACGGGCACTACGACACCATTTCGGCTTTCATCAAGAGCGTGCGGGGCTCCGATCCGCACGCGGCGGTGTACTGGCTCGGAAAAATGCTCTATGCAGGCGAGGATCCGCGCTTTGTGGCGCGACGGCTGGTGATTCTGGCATCGGAAGATATTGGCAATGCCGATCCGCGCGGGCTGAGCCTGGCGACGGCGGCCATGGCAGCCGTGGATTTTGTGGGCATGCCGGAGGCACGCATTATCCTGGCCCAGGCCACGACGTATCTGGCCACGGCGCCCAAGAGCAATGCGTCCTATGTGGCCATCAACAAGGCCATGCAGGACGTTGAGTCGGGGCGGTCGCTGTCCGTGCCGCGACACCTGCGCAACAAGCGGATGCGTACGGTGGATGCGGAACCGGGCGCGGACGCCGCGTACCAGTATCCACACGATTTCGCGGAGCATCACGTGGCACAGGACTATGTGCCCACCGCGACGCGCTACTACACACCCGATGGGCAGGGCTATGAAGAAGTGATCGCCAGTCGCATGCAGCGATGGGAAGCCGAGCGGAAGGCGGCGGAAGCGGCAAGGGCCAAGGACGGCAAGGGAGATGTGGCGTGAACGCGATGGGCGCACAGGAATTGGCGGCGGCCAAGGGGGAGGTGCGCCAACGGGTTCTCGCTTTGCGCTCGGCGCTGGACGCGGGTGAAGCGGGGCGGCTCGGCGCGCGCTTGCAAACGTCGGTGCTGGCGCAGCCGGAGTTTGCGCGCGCGCGGCGCGTGGGGTGCTATCTTGCGTTGAAGGGTGAGGTACCGACGGAGGCGATCATTCGGCAATGCCATGCCGAAGGCAGGCATTTGTGTGTGCCGGGTTTTGATCGGGCGCGGCGGGTGTACGGATTCGTGGCGTACGCTCCGGACGCGGTGATGACGGCGGGGCCGCTTGGAATCATGCAACCCGCAGAAACTGT
>JAQCIA010000024.1 GCA_027620105.1 Verrucomicrobiota bacterium
TGCCGACGGCGGCGAGGATCAGGAGCGGCGGGATGAGGGGCAGGCGGTAGCGGGCGGCGGGATAGAAGAGGATGAGGGTGAGGGCGTAGATGGTGGCGTGGGCGGTGATGGTGCGGGCGGGGCGATTGGCGCGGAACGATGTGAGGATGCCCAGCAGGGCGAGCGGGCCGACGAGGCCGAAGGGGAAGGCGAACCAGGGCAGACGCCAGGTGAGCAGCGCATGCATCCAGGAGAACGGGCGAAAGACGTAGAGGTCCAGGTTGCGCGGGAGTTCGGCGGCACCGAGCAGGAGCCAGGTTTTGTTTGCGAGACCGCAGCAGAAGTGGAGGGGCGACGTGGTGGCGTAGTGGAAAAATTCACGCAGGAACCAGCGCTGCGATTCGGCGGGCGAGGTGGCTCCGTGGGTGTAGGGCATCTGGGTGAGCCGGTCCCAGTCCTGGCCGGGTCGGGCGGTCAGCGTGAGGGTGGTTTGCTCGTTGTTTCCTATATAGAGGTTGATGCCGGCGTTGGTCGAGATCAGGACCCAGTCGCCACCGATCACGCGATTGCGCAGCGTGACGGGCAGGATCAGGAGCGCGGCGCCGGCGAGGCAGACGGCGAGGAGGTGCCAGGCGCGGCGGCGGGCGAGGTGCAGGACTGGCAGGATGAGGCAGGCGAGGATGTTCGGCACGGCCAGCGCGGCAAGGGCATAGGTGGCGCCACAGATTCCGGCGCGGCGGCGCGTGGGGGCTTCGCGCAGGCGCAGGTAGGCGAGCAGGGCGGCCATGCCGGTGGCCACGGCGAGTCCGGTCGGGAGCAGTTGTGTGGTGAAGAAGAGCATTGGGCCGTAGAGCGAGGTGGTGATGGCGGCGGCGGTCGCGATGCGCGGGGTGGTGACGCGGCGGGCGACGCAGAGGACCAGCAGCGCGGTGCAGAGGGCGGAGAGACCGTGGACGAGGCGGACGGCGGTCATGGAGGTGATGCCCAGGGCGTAGAGCGCGGCGAGGGTGTAGGGATAGAGCGGCGGCTGCCAGAAGGGGACGCGGGGCGCGGGGCGGTTCTGGGCGATGGCGAGGGCTTGCGCGTGGTAGGTGGCGGAGTCGACGGTGGGGATTTGGAACGGCAGTTCGTCGGCGGTGGAGGCAACGAACAGGACCTGCGCGATGATGGCTGCGGCGGCGGTAAGCAGCCAGCCTGTCAGCGGGATGGCGTGCGGGCGCGGTGCGGTTGGGGCGGCGTCAGGCATCATGGGGCGATACTATTCCTGCGATGACGCTGTTTGTCGAGAGCGGGAGGGCGCGCAGGTGGCAGGCACCGAGTCTCACTTGCGGCGCCGCGCGGCGACCTGGCGGTGAAAGGCGGTGGGCGAGGCGGCGGCGAGCGCGGTCAGGGTGACGTTGTGCCAGGCGGGTTGATGGAGGAGTGCTTCGAAGAGCACGGCGCAGCACATGGCGTCATAAAGGGCATCGTGGGGTTCGCGACCGGGCAGCAGTGCATGCACGCGCGCGGACAGGCCCAGGGCGGCGATGACTTCGGCGAGTTTGTGCGACGCAAGGTCGGGGTGTGCGAGGCGGACGAGTTTGAGTGTGTCGACCCATGGGCCCCGGGCATGCAGGGGGAAGGCGGATTTTAAAAAGCGCTTCTCCGTGGCGACGTTGTGCCCCACTAGCGGTGTGCGCGTGATTCTGGAGCGCAGTGTGGGCCAGAGATCGATCAGGCGTGGGGCGGCGGCGAGTTGATCGCGGATCGCGGCGTGTCGGCCTGGCGCGTGGCGGCTGAAGGGGCGGTCGGGCACGTGCAGCAGACTTTCGAACGCGCTGGCGGTCACGACGCGGCCGGCAGCCACCTGCACGAGTCCAATCTGCCAGGGCTCGTCGCGGAGGCCGCTCACCGCGCCCGTGCTTTCGAAGTCGAGCACCGTGAAGTTTTGTTCCAGTCCTCGCATTTGTTTGCAGCTTCGCGGCGTCCGATGATTCACGAACCGCCGCAGGCAATACCATGTCGCATTCGGCGGCACGGCGCAATGTGCGAACATTCTGACGGGCGATTGTGCACAAAGTGGGACGTCGTGTCTCGATGGGCGCTACAAGTGAGAGACAAGACGAGGCCTGGGGCTACTCGAGATGGGTTGTTTTTCTGCTTTTGGAGTGCGGTTTGTCATTAATGTGTGATGAAAGGCGTGTTGGGTCATTTCTGCGACGTATTGGCACCAATGGTGCTGTTAAGGCACTCGCAATTGGCCACGGATGACAGGAGCAGCAGTTTGAAACAACCGACATATAGATTCACGTGCAACCTGGTGTTGGAACCACCCAAGGTGGACCGCTTCTACATGGACATGCGGGTCTACTCGGTGGTGCCATCCGCTGCGGAAAGCGTGGGTGATGAGTCGCAGTCGCTCGTCTGGCGCGGGATCTACCTGGCATTCGAGGTCAACAAGTCTGCCAGCAAGGATCGCTAATCCGCGCGCGGGTCGCCTTGCGTCGTTCCGTGGGCTCGTGCTATACGAGCCGCCTATGGCATTACCGCGCTCCACTCCGATGCGACTCTTCGCGCGCTGGTTTGCGCAGGCGCGGCGCGCGGATCCCGTTTATCACAATGCCATGACCCTGGCCACGGTCGCCGCCAGTGGTGCGCCGTCCGCCCGCGTGGTTCTGCTCAAGGCGTTCGGCGATGAGGGCTTCACGTTTTTTACGAATTACCACAGCCGCAAGGGGCGTGAATTGGCGGGGAATCAGCGCGTCGCCTTGGTCTTCTGGTGGAGCCCTTTGAAGCGCCAGGTGCGCATCGAAGGGCGGGTCACGCCGGTGTCGCGCGCCGAATCGGAGGCCTATTTCAACAGCCGCCCGCGTGCTTACCGGGTGGGGGCCTGGGCGTCGCGTCAGAGTGCGGTGATCGCGAGTCGCCGCGCGTTGCTGGCGCAGGCGCGCCAAGCGGCCGCACGCTTCGCGAACGGCGATGTCCCCTGTCCGCCCCACTGGGGTGGGTATCGCGTGACCCCCACGCGGATGGAGTTCTGGACCGATCAACCCAACCGCCTGCACGACCGGCTCGCATACCGGCGTGTGCGCGACGGCCGCTGGACCCTGCACCGCCTCTCGCCCTAGTGTCAGCACCCGGCGGGCTTCTGCCCGCGCCGGTGCCCGCCAACCGGCCGCCTCCGCCCCGTGCATTGTCCCCTTGCCATTCGGATGCGCGCGCCTATACTTCAACCCGTGAACAATTCAAAGGTTGAAACAAATGGCCGGCGGCTCACGCCGGAGGCCTTCGCGCGGCGGGTCGACGGCCTGATGTCGACGTTGTGCCAGGCCATGGTCCATCACGAGCAGAACTATCTCACGCGCGGCGAGTTGACGATGCCGCAGTTCTGGGCGCTGGAATGGATGTCCCGCACCAAGCGCGGCCGCATGCAGGACCTGGTCGCCGCGCTGCAACTGAAGTCCTCCACGGGCACGATGCTGGTGGACCGGCTGGTGACGCTGGGGCTCGCGCGGCGCGTGCGCAATCCGGATGACCGCCGGTCGGTGGCGCTGGCGCTGACGGCGCGCGGCGCGCGGGTGGTGGACGAGGTGCACCGCCAGCGCCAGCGCGGTATTCGTCGCATGTTCGCCCCCCTGTCCGTGCGCGAGCGCAAAGAGTATCTCGCCTTGTTGGAAAAGCTGGCCCGGGAATTTTCAAAGGAGCAGGCATGAACCACGGAGCACGTTCGCAGTCCGATCTCTTCCCTGTGCGGCGCGCGCTGCGCCTGTTGGCGCTGTTCGCAATGGCGACCGTGGTGACAACCGGTTGCGGCAAAGGCGGACCGGGCGGGCACGGCGGCTGGGCCGTGAAAGTGCGCACGGATGAGGCGCGGCGCCAACCGCTGGCCGAAAAGATTGCGCTGGTGGCCAGCGTGGACGCCAACGAACGCATTACCGTGAAGAGCGAAATCGATGGCGCGGTGGCCACGATCAATTTTGAAGAAGGGCAGCCGGTGACGAATGGCCAGCTGTTGATCACGCTCGACACGCGCAAGCTGGACGCCTCGGTGGCCGAGGCCGAAGCCACCTTTGCGCTAGCCGAGACGAATCGCAAGCGGGCCGGCACGATGCTCGCGAATCAAACGATCTCGCAGCAGGAATTTGATCAGGCGGTGGCGACCTTCGCGGCGCAGGAAGCGATGCTGGAGCGCACGCGGCAACAGCTGCGCGACGCGGCGATCGTGGCCCCTTTTGACGGCCTGGCCGGCGCGCGCCAAGTCAGCGAGGGGCAGGTCATCGGGCGGGAGATGGTGCTCACGACGCTGGTGGATATTCAGCCCGTCAAGGTTGAGTTCCGTGTGCCGGAGCGGTATCTGGGGGCGCTACAAGTGGGTCAGGCGATTGCGTTCCATGTGCCCGCCTACCCGGACGAAGAGTTTCGCGGCGACGTGTACTTCATCGAGCCGCAGGTTGATCCGCAAACCCGCACCGTGCTGGTCAAGGCGCGGCAGGCCAATGCGGATGGCCGGTTGCGGCCCGGCATGTTTGGCAACCTGGACCTGATTCTGAACGTCAAGTCCGAGGCGGTCGTGGTGCCGGAAAGCGCCGTGATGTACGACGGTGATCGTGCCACCGTGTACATCGTCAGCACGAACCAGACGGCGGAGATGACGGACGTGACCATTGGCCTGCGGACCGCGGGACTGGTGGAAATTGCGCAAGGACTGCAGGGCGGGGAGCAGGTGATTGTCGAGGGCCTGCAGAAGTTGCAACCGGGCGCGGCCGTGATGCCGGCGCCGCTATCGGCGACGGAACCTGTCGCGACAATCGCGGCGCCATGATCCCGAAAGCGAGGTCTCTGTGATTCTTTCAGAAATTTGCATTCGCCGCCCGGTCCTGGCCTCCATGATGAGCCTGACGCTCGTGCTCTTCGGGCTGGTGGCGCTCTCCCGCCTGCCCGTGCGCGAGCTGCCGGACATCGATCCGCCGATTGTCACGGTGCTGACGGTATTCCCCGGGGCGAACGCCGCGGTGGTGGAGACCTCGATCACCGAGAAGCTCGAAGAGGCGATCAACAGCATCGAGGGCATCAAGGAACTCTCCAGCGAAAGCCGCGAGCAGGTGAGCAGCATCACGGTGCAATTCGACCTGTCGCGAGCAATCGAACAGGCGGCGCAGGACGTGCGCGATCGCGTGGCGCGTGTGCGCGGTCAGCTGCCGGGGGACATTGACGAGCCGATTGTCTCCAAGCAGGACGCCGATGCGTCACCGGTGATGTGGATTGCGCTGTTCAGCGACCGATACTCGACGCTGGAGCTGACGCGCATCGCTGAGAATCAGATGAAGGACCGCCTGCAAACCGTCAAGGGGGTGAGTTCCATCTACCTGGGCGGGCAGAAGCGCTTTGCCATGCGCATTCGCCTCGACGCGGAAAAAATGGCCGCGCGGCAGCTCACCGTGACCGATGTGGAACAGGCGCTGCGTCTGCAGAACGTCGAGCTCCCCAGCGGGCGCATTGCGGGCCTCGAGCGGGAGTTGTCGATTCAGACGCGCGGCGAAATGAAAACGCCGGAAGAGTTTGAAGATCTGGTTGTGCGGCAGGCCGGCGAGGCCTTCGTGCGCCTGCGCGATGTGGGCCGCGTGGAAGTTGGGGTGGAAGACGAGCGGTCGGTCGCGCGCTTCAACTCGAAGCCGGCGGTGGGCATCGGGATCGTCAAGCAATCCAAGGCCAACACCATCGAAGTGGCCAAGGGCGTGAAGGCAGAGCTGGCGCGGCTGCTGCCGCTGCTGCCGGTTGGCGTGGAAACCTCGTTTCCTTATGACGAATCGGTCTACGTGGAGCACTCGATCCGCGAAGTCTGGGTGACGCTGGGCATCGCGTTCTTGCTGGTGGTGATCACGATCTTCGTTTTCCTGCGCAATATCCGCTCGACGCTGATTCCCTGCCTGACCATTCCGGTGGCGATTGTCGGTACCTATTTCATCCTCGCGCTGATGGGCTACTCCGTGAACATCCTGACCATGCTCGCCCTGGTTCTGGCCATCGGCATCGTGGTGGACGACTCCATCGTGGTGCTGGAGAACATTTATCGGCACATCGAAGAGGGCCTGTCCCCCATGGAGGCGAGCTACAAGGGGATGAAGGAGATCGGGTTTGCGATTGTGGCCGTGACGCTCTCGCTCTGCGCCGTATTTGTCCCGCTGGCGTTTCAGACGAGCATCACGGGGCGCCTGTTCGTTGAGTTCGCAATCGCGCTGACCGGATCCGTGGTGATTTCGGCGTTCGTGGCGCTGACCCTGACGCCGATGGTGGCGGCGCGCCTGCTGAAGCCCGTCGGCACCGATCACCACGGCCCGCTGTTCAATCGTTTCGAGCGCGCGTTCGAGCGCCTGGCAAGGCGCTATGATCGCACCCTGCTCTGGGGATTGAACCATCGGCGGACCATGGTGGTGTCCGTGCTGGCCCTGTTCGCCTGCGCATGGGGCATCTATGCACAGCTGGACAGCGACTTCCTGCCCGTGGAGGACAAGGGGCGCCTGCTGGTCTGGGGCATCACGCCGGAAGGCTCCACCAGCGAATACACGGATCGGATGTTGCGCCATGTGGAGCAGATCGTGGACGCAACCCCCGAGGTGAACAGCTACTTTTCCGCCGTGGCGCTGCCTATGTCCGGTCCGGGCAGGGCCAACCAGGCAATCATGTTCATGCGCCTGAACGAAGACCGCGAGCGCGGCGTGCAGGACATTGTGGATGGCCCCTCCGGCCTGATGGCGCAATTGATCGGCGACGTGGAGGGTGCCCTGTCGATTCCGATCATCCCGAAAGCCGTTTCACGCGGGTTCGGGCAGCCGTTCCAACTGGTCCTGCAGGATCCGGATCTGGAGCAGCTCAATCGCACGGCGCAGGCGCTGTCGGGGGCGCTCTGGGGGGGCGGCTATCTGACCAGCGTGCGCAGCAATTACGAAATCAACAAGCCCGAGCTGCGTGTGATCATTGACCGGAATCGCGCGGCGGCGCTGGGTGTTTCGGTCGAGGAAATATCGCGCACGCTGCAAATTCTGTTTGGCGGCCTGGACTTGAGCAAGATCAAGGTTGACGGAAAAGAGTACGACGTCATCGTGCAGCTGGACCGCGAGTCGCGCCAGACGCCGACGGACCTGGACCGGCTGTATGTGCGCGGCACGGGGGGACAGCTGGTGCAGATCAACAACGTGGTGACCTACGAAGCGGGTGCGGGCGCCAGTGCGATCAATCACTTCAATCGCTTCCGGTCGGCGACGATCGAGGCCACGCCACAGGGCATCACGCTTGGGACCGCGGTGGCGCGCGTGGAGCAAATCATGGGCGAGCAGTTTCCGGGGGTGCGTTACGAGTGGGCGGGCGAGGCGCAAGACCTCAAGGCATCCGGCAAGGGGTTTGCCTTCGTGGTGGTTCTCGGGCTGCTCATTGTGTATATGGTTCTGGCTTCCCAATTCGAGAGCCTGATGCACCCCATCACAATCATGCTGGCCGTCTTGCTTTCCGCCGTCGGCGCGTTTACGGCGCTCTGGGCGCTGAATGGCGTGCACCTGCTTGGTACCATGCTGTATGCCGGGGCGAACTATGCACCCAACCCGCCGGCGTTTCTGGGCTGGCTGTCGGCCATGGTGCCGCGCATTCCGGCGATGAACATCAATCTGTTCAGTCAGATCGGCATCGTGCTGCTGATCGGCCTGTCCACCAAGAATTCGATTTTGCTGGTCGAGTTTGCGAACCAGCAGATGGCGCGCGGAAAATCGGCACGCGACGCGATGATTGAAGCGGGGCGGATTCGTTTCCGTCCGATTCTGATGACCAGCGTCTCCACGATTCTCGGCATCATGCCGATTGCGATTGGTTTCGGTGCGGGCGGCGAGAGCCGGCGCCCGATGGGTGTGGCGGCCGTGGGCGGCCTGCTGCTGGGGACGGTCCTGACGCTGATCATCGTGCCGGTGATTTATACGGTGTTCGCGGATTGGGCGGCACGGGTACGCGGCAAGCGGCATGGGGCCGGCGCACGCGTGGCCACGGCGGCGGTCTTGCTGTTGGCGATCCTGACCCTGGCGGGGACGGCACGGAGCGCGGAAGAACCGGCGGAAGCGGTGGTGGTGGCGCCGGCGCCGGTCTATACGCTGCAGCGCTGTATCGCGACGGCGCTGGAAGGAAATTTCGATATTCTCAAGGCGCGCGAGCGGATTCGGCGGCGGGATGGTGGCGTCACCGAGGTGCGGGCCCATTTTATTCCCCGCCTGGACGCGGGCGGAAATTTTCAGAGCCAGGGTCGGGATTTGGCGGGCAACTTTGGCGGACCGGTTGGGGAAGATTTTCCGGTCAGCACGGAGTCGTGGCAGATCGGCATCGAAGTGACGCAGGCCGTTTACGCGGGCGGTGGGAATGCGGCGGCGCTGGAACGCCAGAAGCTGTTGCGCGCCGCCTCCGCGTATGACCTCGAGGCGGCCATCAACACGGTGCTGCTGGAAGTCCGTGAGCGCTACTACACCGTGCTGCAGGCGCGCTCGCAGGTCGGCGTGCAGGAGCAGAATGTGCAATTGCTCGAAGAGGAGCTGGCCTATTCCCGCAACCGGCTCGAGGCGGGGATGGTCTCGCCGTTCAATGTGCTGCGGGCCGAGGTGGCCCTGGCGAATGGACAGCGACCGCTGATTCAGGCCCGCAACGATTACCGCCTGGCGATCGAGGATCTCTGCCGTGTGATGGGCCTGGTGTCCGACTCCGACGAAGGGACCGGCGATGTCCCGCGCATCGACGTGCAGGGCGAGCTGGTGGTGGAAGCCTATGCGCCGGATCTCAGCAAGGAACTTGTCATGGCGGCGACCCATCGGCCGGAGTTGAAGTCGCTGGCGAGCGTGCGCGCTGCGCAACGGGAAGCGGTGGTCGAAGTGCGATCCGCGCACCGGCCCGACGTCGACCTGTTTGCCAGCTACGGCTGGGAGAATTCGCGTGCGTCCGAGGACACGTGGGATGCGCTGGATGGCTGGCGGGCCGGTGTTCGTGGCACATGGGATTTATTTGATGGCGGATTGACGCGAGGGCGCCTGATGCAGGCGGCCTCGGATGCGCAGCTGGCGCGGCTCGACGAAGAGCAGGCCCGTTTGAACATCGATGTGGATGTGCGCCGGGCGCACGCGCAGTTGGTCGACGCCACCGCGCTGGTGCACGCCACCGGTAAAGTGGTGGAGCAGGCGGAGGAAAGCGTTCGGCTTGCCCGGGCGCGGTTCGATGCCGGGGCGGCGACGCAGCTGGATGTGCTGCAGACGTCGGTGGCGCTGACCGAGGCGCGCAACAACGAACTCTCTGCGCGCTATGTGTACCAGGTGGCGCTGTCGCGCCTGCGCCGGGCGACGGGGCAATTGGCCTCCTTCGTGATGCAAACGCAGGAGGGGATGTAGGACGGCGCAACGTCCAAGCCTGAACGTTCAACTGACCACGTGCAACACGGGGGCCATCGGTCTCGCACGTGAGCGCTTCCGATAACCGCCATGACGGAAACCTATACCCTGAATGAGCTAGCCGTGGCGGTGGGCAAGTCCGTGCCCTACATCCGCCAGCTGCAGGCGCAACTCAAGGTGAGCGCGCAGCGCCGCCCCGAGGCCTATCCGGAAGCCTATGTGCATTTTCTCCGCCGCGTTGTGGCGCTACGCATGTTTCAGGTGCCCCTCGACGACATCGCCGAACTGTTCGAGAAAGAGAAGAAGGCCTTGGAACTTCTGCACTTTGATGCGATGAGCCAGTCGCCCTTCTGGTACCTCGCCGCCGGCGATGGCACGACTCGCACGGATCGGCATCTGCTGTTGACCGGCCACGATCTGGGGTTTCCGGTGGCGTCGGGTGCGATCCAATGCAACCTCGATTTTCGCGAGCGCAGTCGCGAGTTGTTCGTTGGGCACGAGATGGGTGAAGACGTGCGCCGCGTGCTGGATCTGTATCTCAAATTGTTGCGCAAGGTGGATGAACGCGTGCGGACGGAGCGCCCGGTTCTGCTCGAGGCGTTGGCCTGGGTGGGTAACGGGCTTTTGCGGTAGGTGGCATCACCGCGCCGTTATTCGCTTGCCCGGGTGAGCGCTGCTGTGCCATTAGCTTGTGGCGTGAAACCTGGGGCGTATTTTATCACGTTACTCTTGGGCTCCGCCTGTCTGGCCGTCAGCGTCGGGTTGGTGTTCGTTATCCGTTCCAACCAGCGCGCGCAAGGGAAGCTGCAGGCCAAGCAAGAGTCCCTGAGCAACAGCGTTCTCGGGCCGCGGGCCCAGCAGATCAGCAGCAGTGTTCTGCAGGACATGGCGAATGCGGCGGCCAAGAACCCCGAGATGCAAGCGCTGCTGGTGAAGCACGGATTCCAAGTCAATGCGCCCAAGTCGCCAGCCGCCGCCGCGCTGGAGGATAGTGAAGCGGAAGAGGAAAGCGGCTCCAAATGAACCGCAACCCGCAGCCAGCGCCCCTGCCCACGTTTTCCGCCTTCTGGCCCTTGTGCCTGTTGGGGGCGAGTTTGTTTATCTTTCTTGGCTGGCAGCTGACGGAGTCCATCCGGCAGAATCAGCAACTTGCGATTGCGACCAAGCAGCAGGAAGCACTGGCAGGTCGGGCGGCGCAGACGGAAAGTCAGCTGCAGTCGATCATGATGGACTTGCTGTCGCTGGCGTCCACCGATGACGAGGCCAAGGCCATCGTCACGAAGTATGGCATCCGCTTCAATCCACCGGCTGCGACAGAGCCTACTGCAGCGGCGCCGGTTGCCGCGCCCTCCCCGGAAGAGCCGCTGTCCCCATCCGTGGAGCCAACGGCGGTCACGCCTCCCGAAGCGCCCGGAGCCGAGTAAGGCCGGGCGGTTTCGGTCGGATTCCTGCGCATCGCGCCCTCTCTGTTGGGCCGGTTTGATCCGGTGTCGCGACGGAGGGCATCAGATTCGTTCCGCAACCCCTACCAGTCTCTATCGCCGGGCCCGACTTGCCGCGCTAGGCCATGAAACCCAGATCGGGCTGCGGAAAGCGTGACAGATTGGGGAAGACGATGTCCAGATTGGAGCCGGTCACAC
Organism: Verrucomicrobiota bacterium; assembly: GCA_027620105.1. GTDB lineage: Bacteria > Verrucomicrobiota > Kiritimatiellia > UBA8416 > JAIOPI01 > JAIOPI01. The sequence goes on from JAQCIA010000024.1 coordinate 11,006, forward strand.
CGAACCATTTGGCCAGCGTCGCGGCATACTCATCCACGCTGGTGGTGGGGATATATCGGCCCCGCCCGTTGCTGGTGTTGACGTCGTCCGGGCCGTTCACCAGCAGTGACGGAATCTGTCCGTAAATGTCCCCGCCGTTCACCGCGCCCCCCATCACAAACATGTGCGTGCCCCAGGCGTGGTCGCTCCCGGCGGTTGTCGGGTCGCTCTTGTTCGGCGTTAGCGTGCGGCTGAAGTCGCTGGCGCCAAAGGTCGTGACCTGGTTCTGCACGCCCAGCTCGACTGTTGCATCATAGAAGGACGCGAGTGCGGCATTTAACTCGATGAGCAGTGCGTCGTGCGTGCCATTCTGATTGTCGTGTGTGTCGAATCCGTCGAGGACCACGAAAAAGATCTGGCGCTTCTGGCAGAGCTTTTCCCGTGCGGCGATCAGTTTCGCCACCATCCCGAGCTGGGCGCCGAGGTTGCTGGCGGGAAAAGGTGTGGTCACGGTGATGCTCGTCAGCGCGGCTGTCAACAACTGGTCCGCATCATACGCGCGGTTGACGACGGACGCGTAGGCGCCCTGCATGAGGTTCGGATTCCCCATGGCCATGAGGTCGCGAAAGGCCTGCAGGCGTGCGCCCTGGTTGTTGCTCTTGTATGTGCCGTCACTGTTCAGTGCGTTCGTATAGGCCGGGCCGTAGCCGGAGAGTGGCACGGAACCGGTGGTGGATACGGCATAGGGTGCCGTGGCCACGCCAACCTGGAAATTGTTCAGGCCCGCGAGAGTCATGGAGATGGAAATTTCCGCCCCGAGCGCGCTGTTCGCTGACACGAGCAGGTCGGCCATGCGCCCGCCCCAACCCGTCGTAAACGGCTGATCTGGCAGGCTTGACTGCCACTGCACCTGCTGGTCGCTGTGCGAAAACAGCTGCGACGGCAGCGGCACGGCGTTGGCCGTGTAGAGCGCCTTTGTGGTGGGCACCACGAGTGTGCCCACGTTGGCCACCATCGCCAGGTGGCCAGCATCGAAGATCGGCTTGATCCCGGACAGCACCGGATTCAACCCGTAGGCCGACCCGTCGGCGTAGGTCGCGGGCGCCAGCGCCAGAAGACCACCCGCCGGCAACGCCAGCACGCCACGGCCGGCGTCATAGTGCGTGCGATTCGGTCCGCTGATCGGGGTCAGGAGATTGTGGGTGTCGTTGCCGCCGCGCATGAACACGCAGACCAGCGACTTGTAATCCGGGATGGGGCCACAATTCGCCGCCAATGCGCTCCCGATTCCCTTGAGATGAAACAGCGTGTTCATGATCGCGCTGGTGGTAAGCAGCGTGCACGCGGACTGCTTCAAAAAACTGCGGCGGCTGATGATCTGCATGGGGGCCTCCGGGGTCAGCGTTGAATCACGTAGTCCGGGCTGTTGACGATCAGATAGATCGCGGTCTTGATGCGCTCGTTGTCCTGGCTCGAACCGGAGATGTTGGTGGTGACGTTCAGCGCGTTCGTGATGATGGTGCGCGCGCCGGCAGACATGGATTGAT